>CAURGZ010000003.1:0-62370 GCA_963524285.1 uncultured Atopobium sp. | reverse complement strand
TCGTGATCATCGTCCTCTTCAAGCTCAAGAAGTTTAACGTCTTTGCTGGTCTCAACTGCTGTAAGTTTTGTGCCAGAACCAAGTCCATCAAGTACGTCCTTGACCCAGTGCTCCATACCAGCACCGTTGTAAATCAAGAAGTCTGCTTCCTGGATAGTCTTCATATCCTTGCTCGATGGCTCCCAATCATGTGGCTCAGTACCTGCTGGAACGAGGCATGTTACCTCAGCATGATCGCCAGCAATGCGCTTTGCAAAATCGTACATAGGATAAAAACTTGCAACAATGCTGAGCTTCTTCTGGTCTTTGTTATCAGAAGCTCCTTCTTGCTTTTGAGCCTCAGGCTTGCAGCCAGCAAGAATAGCACTCACTCCAAAAGCGGAAGCTACAAATGCGCTACGACGAGAAACGGTTGGATTCAAATTCATGTTACATCTCCCAAAACTATAAAAACCAATACGGTGTAGTGCCAAATTCTTCAAACAAAATCGTGCGATTGTCCTCGCTACCAAGCATAAAAACATGGCGAGAAACCCATGTTTCTCCTCACTTCTTTGCCTTTCTACTCACTTCTCATCATCTGAACATGCATTCATGCTTCCCCTTTAGCACGAAAGCGGGCTGTCTTCCGACAGTCCGCTTTCTAAAAGTTAGCCTTAGTATACATATTCCAATTCAAGTCAACGATAAATTTCTTATCTTTTCCGCAAACGGAATTGGAATAAACAGGTTAACTGTTTTATCTCTTGCTAACCTACTGATCTTTCTCCGCATACGGAGTAATAATCAAATCTCCACTATTATACTCACCCAAATAAACCTCTGAAGCAGACTTATAACCTTGATGCTCAAGTTCTCTTTCAAGCCAATTCTCTTCCAGGTCCAGCGTCTCAAGAATGTTCGTCTGAACTTGTCCGTCAGTAATAAGCGGGAATCTAACGTTCTCTTCTCCTTTTTTAACAATAATCAACTGTCCATTTTGCTCAAGAATGGCACGCTTAACGTCTGAGATATAATTCACTCCTGCCTGGCGAAGCTTCAGCGACACATCGTAGGCAGTGAGACCCATAGACCTACAGTTGTCTACAAGCAGCTTGCCCTTATCAATAACAATAACAGGACGTCCATCAATCAACTGCTTGACCAGCATATTGTTTGTTCTCAACCATTTGAGAACCATGACAATAATGAGCCAAATAAGCAGGACAAGGGTGAACTGCAAAATGGTAATTGAACTGTTGTAGATCATGCCGCCAACAATGCCGCCAAGTACAAAGTTTTGAACCTGGTCAATTGCTGCAGTTGGTGCTAGGTTTCCTTTTCCGCTGACGTTAATTGCCAGAACAAGCGAGAAAAGACCGATGCACAATTTAATGGCAACTTCTAAATAAAAGTTCATCGATCTACTCCTCTACATGCTTAATATCATTACCAATGAGATTGATCTGTTCAATGACATAGTCATTCTCGGTATTTTTCAAAACGTGATAATACTTACCGTCAACCTCAAGATACGAGGGATTTCCCTGGCTATCAAAGGCAACGTACACGTGGTCAAAATCAACCTCAAGACGTCGAGCGAAGCTTTCTTGTGAGGAAACAATTGACTCATAGTGCTTACTTGCCTGATTAACCTCTAGCACACGATCAAGCTGTAGAAGTCCAAGAAAAATTAATGAGAACAGCGCAATAAGCGCCAGCTCACGATACTTAGAATTCTTTCTATCGCGCATGTAATGCACAAGCGAGAAGATCATCAGAAGTGCAACAAGGCCAAATAGAACAAGCTGAGTCCAGTCAAATACTGTCGCATGGTGAATTAAATAATTATGGGAATAGAACTCCATAGGCTTCCTTTAGTTTGCATTACTCAAGATCTGCTGCTTAAGCCTTGTAAACGCTCTTTCCTCCAAGGAACGTCTCTTCAAGCTGAAGATCTTTTGTAACAACAATAAAGTCAGCATCATATCCAGGACGGATGAAGCCACAAACATCATCAATTCCACAGGAGCGAGCTGGGTTTTCTGAAGCCATACGAACCGCTTCTTCAGCAGAAACAATGCCCCAGTCAAAGACGTTCTTCACGCCTTCAAACAGACGAAGGATTGAACCTGCAAGGCTGTGAGACTCATCCATCAGACGAGCAGTTCCACCTTCAACAACAACGGGGAAATCGCCAAGTTTGTACTGTCCATTAGGCATACCACCTGCACGCATGCAGTCTGTAATAAGAACGGTATGGTCATATCCCTTTGCATTTACCAGAGCACGGACTGCAATAGGATTAAGGTGATGGCCGTCGCAAATAGCCTCTGCATAGGTACCGTGGGTGGTCATTGCAGCACCAACCATACCTGGCTCACGGTGGTGAAGACCGCTCATGCCGTTATAGGTATGAACAAAGATGTCTGCCCCAGCGTTTACACAGGCAAGAGCTTCCTCATATGTTGCATCGGAGTGACCAAGTGCAACATGAACACCGCGGTCTGCCATCTCTGCACAGAACTCTGGAGCGCCATCGCGCTCTGGAGCAATAGCAATCTTGGCAATCCAGCCGTCAGCGCGCTCCTGCCACTCATCAAAGACCTCTACATCTGGATCAAGGAAGTACGCAGGATTCTGGGCACCCTTGTGTTTCTCGGTAAAGAAAGGTCCCTCTAGGAAGATGCCCTGGATACGAGCAGCATCAATACCGTTTGCCGCAATTCCCTCTGCTGCATCAGCAACGGACTCACAAGCATCGCCAGTTTGCTCAACACTTGCGGTTAGTGTTGTTGGAAGCCAAGAAGTTACACCGTTAGAGAGCAAACCCTGGGCAATCTCAATGACGCCATCAGGATCGCAGTCCATAATATCGTGGTCCAGGAAGCCATGGATATGGGTATCAACAAGGCCAGGTGCCACCCAAGAACCAGTGCGGTCAATAATCTCGCAGTCTGGCTTCTCTTTAGTGAAATGACCAAATACACCGTCTTCTACGAGCAAATATCCTGGACCAGAAGTTGCTCCTGGCAAAAAGAACTTATCTGCTTTAACTGCAAATGTACTCATACGTACCTCAATCATTCTCAAAAGGACGCGCCATAGGCACGTCCTTCTTAGTAATTCCTATAGTGAGTGAATTGTAACACCCTTAACCACTCGATTAACCTGACCAGTTGGAGAAGGTGTGTCCGGTTTGTTATTGACACGAACTGAGTTCAAGAGTGCCACCACTTGAGCAACCATTACAAAAGGCAGAGCCAAATAAGGTGCTGGTAGAGGCTCTGTAAATACTGGAAGACTAAACGTTCTTCCCGTAAAGTTTGTTGCCCCCTCTTGCTCAATACCAATGGTCAGAGCAGCAATCTGGTCTCCCTTAATCTCGTCAAGAATATCCAGGTCATATTGACGCGTATAAGGATTATTGGAAACAAAATCAAACACCAGGGTGTGCTCGTCGACAAAAGACTTTGGTCCGTGACGATATCCCATCGAAGAATCCCACGACGTTGCATTAATACCAGCTGCAAGCTCCAAAATCTTAAGCTGAGCCTCATGAGCAAGACCCACAAAAGGACCAGAGCCCAGATAGGTAATGCGGTTGAAATCGCTCTTGAGCCACTCAGCAATCTCTTCCTCGCGCTCAATTACCTGCCTACCTAGCTCAGCAGCATCAGAAATCCATGCCTTCTTCTGTGAGTCATCAGCACTATCAAATACCAGAGTTGCAAGAAGTGTCATGCAGCTATAAGAGCCGGTCATAGCAAAGCCCTGGTCATTTGCACCAGGAATAAGAAGCAGCAGCGTATCGTTTTTACCTGCGGATTCAACAGCAAGTTTTCCTTCAGGAGCGCAGGTAATATTGATGAGCAAAAGATTTTTAACAATCTTGCGAGCAATATTTACTGCAGCAAGACTCTCTGGACTATTACCAGAGCGCGCAAAAGAAACCAGGACCGTTGGATCATCTGGATCAAGGCTGCCATAAGGATCAGAAACAATATCAGTAGTTGCGACAGACGCAAACTCAAAAGAGCTCTTCTCGCCATGAGAACGAAGATACGGAGTAATGGTATCGCCTACATATGCCGAGGTACCTGCACCCGTAAAGACCACGCGGGTACGACGATCCTTGCCAAGATTGCGAGCACGCTCGACAAACTCTTTAATTGCAGAAAGGTTCTCCTGATAAATGCCAAAGGTAGATACCCAAAGCTCAGGCTGCTGCTTAATCTCGGCAGTTGTAATATGAGCGCCTAGTGCCTTTAGCTCTTCTTGGCTCTTCTTAAACATTGATATCCCTTCTCACAGCTATTTAACTGCGTGTATGTACAATTTTGTATCTAAACTGATCCGCACGAGCCACGCTTAGTGTGAACTCAACAATGATATTTCTGTCATTGAACGTGGTGCGTGTGAGACTCAAAACAGGCGAACCTTCAGAAATTTGCAATAAAGTAGCGTCATCCGAGCGAGCAATTGAAGCCTTGAACTCCTCTTCTGCTACGCCAATCTTTATGTTGTAGTCTTCTTCAAAAATTTGGTAGAGAGATTTTTGCTCAACATCATGAGCAGTGAGCGAGAAAAACTGTGAAACTGGAAGATACGTGACTTCCAGCATCATAGGCACGTCATCGGCACTTCTTAAACGTTTGATACGGAAGAGTTTCTCGCCAAGAATAACGTGCATATGTTGGGCTAAGAACTTATTAGCCTCAATAGTGTCAAACTCAAGAATAGTTGTCTTAGGAACGCGACCTAACTGACGCTGCTGGTCAGTAAAGCTATAGCCTCCCATAAGGTCTGTTGCACGCTCAGAAACGTCTGCAACAAAAGTACCACGGCCACGCTGACGATAAATGAGCCCCATATGTTCAAGCTCTTGCAGGGCAAGTCTTACCGTGGTGCGAGAAAGTCCGTAGGAATCGGAGAGTTCACGCTCAGAAGGAAGTGGATCGTCTGGATCCATCTCGTTCTCAATACGATAGCGCAGCATATTTGCTAGCTGCTCGTAGAGTGGCTGTCTTCCCATAAACGTTGTCATCAAAACTCTCCTATAAAAGACGGGTGCCCACTAAGTGGACACCCGTCACACTTACTTAACCCCAAATATATGGGAGAACGCCAAAGCCAGAACCAAGAAGTGCAATTACCAGAAGCAGGCAGATGCACATAATTGGAGTCCAGTTACGCTTTGCCATGAGATAGTACAGGCAAAGGGTAAGAGCCAATGGGATAAGCTTTGGGCAAACGCCGTCGAGGATCTTCTGGATGTCAATGGAGACAGGAGAAGTGACTTCCTCGCCAACAGTTACCAGGTTAACACCATTGCCGACTGGAGCAATAGCAGTGGTGCCGTCCTTGCCGTCAGCAGTCTTGCCGCCGATGAACATAACGGACTTAGGATCCTTCTTGTAGTCAGCATAGGAACCCTTAGCAAAGAGAGCCTTGTCATACTGACCAGAAGCAAGCTGCTCATCAGAAAGAGTTACCTGAGAAAGAACAACGCTGTGTGTCTCGCCGTTAGGGATGTTTGCGCCAGCGCCAAGCTTGGTTCCACCGTAGCAGACAACCAGGCAGCCAACAACAAAGACGCCCAGGATAGAAGCAGCACGAGTAAACTCTTTTGCGTTCTCGGTGAGCAGGGTAATTGCGTCAGTACCCATCTTGTAAGAAAGGTTCATCAGCCAATAACGTACAGCAAACTGTGCGATGTTGAAGATGATAAGGAACAAGAATGGTGCAAAGACATTGCCGGAAATTGCCATGTTAGAGGTAATACCAGCAGTAATTGGAACAAGGGTGAACCAGAACAGTGCGTCACCAATACCGCCCAGAGGGCCCATTGCAGAAACGCGGACTGCACGAATGGTTGGGATATCCAGCTTGTTCTGCTCGAGGGAGAGAACAATACCCATAACAAAAGTGACCAAGAATGGATGGGTATTGTAGAACTCAAGGTTATGACTCATGGAAGCAGCAAGGTCATCCTTGTTGTCGCCGTGAATCTTCTCAAGACCAGGGAGGATACCGTAGAGCCAACCAGCTGCCTGCATTCTCTCGTAGTTGAAGGAAGCCTGCAGGAACAGGGAGCGCCATACCATCTTGTTGAGCGTCTTCTGATCAAGTGGCTCAGCAGGAGTGGTGTTCTGATAGGTATCAGGAATATTAAATGCCATCTTCGAAGTCACCTCCAGCAACAACAGCAGGAGCAGCATTCTTCATCTTGGTCTGGAGCTGGTAATCCCAGAATGCGATACCAAAGCCGATGAGAGCAAGAAGCAGAAGTGCTGGACCAGAGAGCTCAGGAATGCTGATAAATACGATTGCAGCTGCAAAGCCCATGAGGAAGAAGCCCCAAAGCTCGCGAGAAACCATAACCTTCAGCAGGATTGCAAAGCCGACGAAGCGCATCATGCCACCAGCGACGGACAGTGCATTCATGAGCCACTTTGGAATTGCAGTGGTGATCTGAGTGCCAAATGCAGCACCACCCAGGAAGAACAGGGTAACAATGACACCAAAGAAGAGACCAAGAGCAGCCATTGCACCATAGTTGATACGAGCAATTCCCTTAGGATCGGCCTTCTCGGCGTATGCATCAGCAGTTGCCATTACAGGGGACATAATGGTAAAGATGATGGTTACTGCATACTGACCAAGCAGAGAGAATGGAATTGCTGCAGCTACAGCGGCCATTGGCTCAAGCTTAGTAGTGATTGCAAAGACTGCAGACATAATGCCGCCGATAACAGCGTTAGGTGGCTGAGCACCACCAACAGGCATGTTGCCGATGGTCATAAGCTGATAAGTACCACCAACAATGAGACCAGTCTGAACGTCACCAAGAATCAAACCAACCAAAAAACCAGTTACGATTGGCTGGTAAAGAGACTCGAGGAAACTAAACTGATCGATGCCAGCGATAAACGCAACGATGAAAATTAATAACACCTGAATAGGGCTAACATCCATCTTAACTCCTCCTTTCAAACACACCATAACTACCGATGACGATGATCGGCAGACTATCCGAATACCTTTGCCAACCTGCTAGAAACGTTGCACCATTGCAACTTTTTGTAATCTCTACCAGGAAGTTGCGCGCAAAACTTACTCGAATAGCTTTGAGATATCCTCGACCGGGGTCGTAGGAACACGCCTAATCTCTAGAGTCACCCCCAATTCCTGAAGCTCACGAAAGGCAGCGACGTCCTTATCGTCTACCGCCACACTTGTGGCGACCTGTCGCTTTCCCTCAGCCATGTGCATATTGCCGATGTTCACTTTTTTGATTGGAACACCGCCCTTAACCAGAGTGAGGACATCCTCTGGATTCTCGGCAACAAGGAAAATGTGCTGGCTTGCTGAAGCCTTGTGGATAACATCGATAGTTTTCTGGAGCGTAAAGTACCTGGTTGCAACACCGTTTGGTGCAGCCATATCCATGAGGCCCTGACGCATCTTATTGCCTGCGACCTCGTCATTAGCAACAAGGATGAGATTTGTTCCAAGGGTGCCGTTCCACTGAGTAGCAACCTGACCATGAATCAAACGATTATCGATTCGAGCAAGCTTGATATCTGGTTCTCCCATAACAAGTTCTCCTCTCTTTGCGCGCACACTTGTGCGTGCTATCTGCGATTTTCATCGCACTACTCGCAACTTGCGCTGCGTGTTTTACTGCAAATTTATTTATTGTTGGAAACGCTGATTACCGCCCAACGATCCAACGTGATGACCACATTTGGAGCAAACTCAACATCTACTGTTTCTTTTTTGACGTTTTTAACTACGCCATACATTCCGCTATTAGTCTTAACTTTCTGACCTGCATGAAGATTCTTCAGAAACTCTGAAGTTGTTCCCGCCTTTTTAGAAGAGGCTCTCCAAACAAAGAAGGAATAAACAAGACCCAAAATTACCAAGAACGCGAGAAGAACAATGGATGAAGCAAGAATGTTCTCTGCTAGATTTGCCATGTGCATCTCCTTAACTCAACAACAAAACGCTACTTAAATACCATCGTCTCCGAAGATGTCATCTTCTGGCTCAACCTCAAGCTCAAGACGCTTATGGACAACTCCCTGGCTACCAGCTAAAACAGCAGTATCAACCAGCTCTTCAAGAGAGGTATCTGCCATGCGGCTACCAAGTGTTTCAAGAAGCATAGGAAGGTTTGTGCCGGTAACAACTTCTACGTTTGAATAACTCTGAGCAATAATCATTGCCTGATTAAAAGGTGTTCCGCCAAGCAGATCGCAGAAAACCAGCACACCGTCAGTAGTGTCAAGAAGATCGGAAATTGTTGCAGAAAGAGTTTCTGGGTATGTTGCAGCACCGGCTTCAATAAAAGGAACGGGAACAAAAGCTTCTTGCTCACCAGCAATCATCTTTAAAGCATCAGCAAGACCGTTTGCAAAAGTTCCATGACCAGTTAAAACGCAACCTACCATGTCAAACTCCTTTCGAAGAGTTGGAAACTATCTGGGGAGCTACTCGGAAAACTAGGGGTGTTGAAGTTTCTCTCTAAGTGGTAGATACCAGATAACAACCTAACATAAGTATAGTCTAGTGAGCATCTTGAGATGTGTACGTTAACAATCGACGGCTTAACGGTACTATTTTTACCGTAAACGGTACACACGTTATTATTTTCGCAGGTAGATATATGGATAAATTGTGACGATGCACTAAAAAATTTAGAGCTATCCTTGAAAAATGAGAAGTTCTTATAACGCGCCTTTATACGTAATAAATGTAGTAAACAACCCTAAAATCCTGCTCAAATATAGTGAGAAAATAAAATTGGTATTAAGAAATTATGTACTGGTATCTTTTTTTAGAACATCTAAAGAATAGTTTCTTGATGGCGCTTTGGTTAAATAGATTCAACTCAATTTCATTTGCAGTGGCGCTGTTCCATAGTGTTTCTCGCCCCTGCTTTCCTCTGAGCACTTTGTGTGCACTGTCTTTTAGACGAGGTGATATGCGTGATTGTTACCGTAACACTCAATGCATCCATTGATAAGGCGTACTACTTGGACTCTCCTGTTGTAGATGGAACGGTACATAGAGTCTCGGTAGTAGATAACAGCGCGGGCGGCAAGGGTCTTAACGCCTCACGAGCCATTACCACCCTTAACTACCCCGTTTGTGCCACAGGATTTGTTGGCGGTAATAACGGAAGATACCTTGTTGAGCTGGCTCATAAAGATGGTATTACCAGCGATTTTATTTATACCGAGCAAGAAACCCGCTCATGCATTAATATCCTGGAGCCAAACGGGCAATCAACTGAATTCTTAGAGCCTGGACAGCCTGTACTTCCTGAAGAATTCCTTGCTTTCAAGGCAAAACTTGTCCAGCTTACCAACGAAGCCGAAGTTGTTACCTTTAATGGCAGTGTTCCCAAGGGCATTTCTGCCGAAAATTACAAAGAACTTATTGAAGAGACCATGGCTGCGGGCGTGCCTTGCATTGTAGACGCATCCGGTGCACTGCTCACCTCCTGTATTGATGCCCTTCCTACCATGATCAAACCAAACATCGATGAAATCGGTCAACTTCTAGGAAGAGAAGTAACTACAGAAGACCAGGTCATTGAGGCAGCTCAGGAGCTGCACAAACGCGGCATTAAAATTGTAGTTGTCTCGCTTGGTGCAAAAGGTGCGCTCATGGTTTCTGATGAAGGAACCTTTAGAGCAAATCCTCCAAAAATTGAAGCTATCAATCCTGTTGGTGCAGGAGATACCCTTGTTGGCTCATTTGCTGTTGCACTTGCTCAGAAAAAGCCAACTTCAGAGTGTCTTACCTTTGCGCTTTCATGTGCTACCGCAAGTTGTTTATCTGCAGGTACCGGTCGCTTTGATCAAGATGTTGCAACTAAGATTCAGAAGCAGGTCACAATCAAAAAGATTGCTGAATAATATGCAGCAAGACGGGTTTCTCGCTAAAGGTTACAAAGACAAAACTATTTCTAGAAAACTTACGTAACAGAGTAAGAGAAACGTTACAATTTTTTCAGTCGATCAAAGAGCCCTTTGGGGCGAAAGGAGCAATAGATGTTCGTTACTACTAAGCAGATGCTTCTTGACGCACAGGCTGGCCATTATGCTGTTGGCGCCTTTAACGTTGAGAACCTTGAGTTTGTAATGGCTGTTGTTAAGGCAGCAGAAGAGCGCCGCTCCCCTGTTATTCTTCAGACCACTCCTGGAACCATCAAGTACGCAAGCCTTGATTACTTTGCTGCCATGGTTCGTTGTGCTGCTGAAGAGGCAACTGTTCCTGTTGCTCTTCACCTTGATCACGGTGACGGCTTTGACCGCTGCATCCAGGCAGCTCGTGCCGGTTACACCTCCGTCATGATTGACGGCTCTCACGTTCCATTTGAGGACAACATTGCACTTACCGCATCCGTAACCAAGTTTGCTGGTCCTATCAACCTTCCTGTTGAGGCAGAGCTTGGCAAAGTTGGCGGCAAAGAGGATGACGGCCCAGCTGTTGAGGGCGAGAACCCCTACACTGATCCAGACCAGGCTGAGGAGTTTGTTGCTCGCACTAACTGCACTTCTCTCGCAGTTGGCGTTGGTACCGCTCACGGCGTTTACCACGGCACACCTCACATTGAGCAGGGCGTCCTCAAGGCAATCCGTCAGCGCCTTGATATTCCTCTGGTTCTTCACGGCACCTCGGGCGTTCCAGATGACCAGGTAGCAGAGGCAATTCAGAACGGTATTTGCAAGGTTAACTACGCAACCGAGCTTCGCCAGGTCTTTACCGCAGCCTTTATGAAGTACATGTCAGAAAACCCTGGCAACTTTGATCCAAAGAAGCCTTCCGTTCCTGGTATGGAAGCAATCACTCAGATTGTTGCAAGCCACATGGATAACCTGGGTTCTTCCCACAAGGCTTAAGCCATCGCAGGCTCTACATACGTTGCAGATAAACAAGGCGAGAAGATCGATTGGTCTTCTCGCCATTTTGTTAAAGCAAAGCGTTGTTGAAAACGCAAGCGTTAGCAAATCTTGCAAATCCAGTCTGCCTCTGGAGCCTCAATCTCGCCAGACTGAATGCTGGTCAGCGTGTTGCGAAGCTTAGACATAACTGGTCCAACAGCCTCCATACCAGCACCAAAGACAATTTCTTTCTCGCCGTCAACAACTTTGCCAACAGGAGAAATAACAGCAGCAGTACCGCACATACCGCACTCAACAAACTGGTCAAGCTCGTCAAAGCGGACGGGACGCTCAATAACCTTCATACCAAGCAGGTCTTTAGCAACCGTTGCCAGAGAGCGGCGGGTAATAGAAGGCAAGATGGAATCAGTGTAAGACTGTGGAATGACCAGAGTTCCCTCTTTATCAACAAAGAGGAAGTTTGCGCCACTGGACTCCTCAACATAGGTACGAGAGCCAGAGTCAAGATACATACTGTCTGCAAAGCCCTGCTCATGTGCCCAGGTGGTTGGGTACAGAGACATAGCGTAGTTGAGGCCGGCCTTGATGTTGCCGGTTCCGTGAGGAGCAGCACGGTCATAAGGAGAAACGGTCAGTGCAACAGGAGCAACGCCGTTAGAGTAATAAGCTCCAACTGGAGTGACCATAATGCGGAACTCATAGGTAGGAGATGGCTTAACACCAACAGTATTACCGGTACCAATCATAAATGGACGAACATACAGTGTAGCGCCCGTGCCAAATGGTGGAACCCATGCTGCGTTTGCAGAAACAACCTCTTTAACAGCAGCAACAAATCTATCCTCAGGAAATGGTGGCATGACAAGGCGGGATGCAGAGTCAACCATACGCTGAGCATTGAGGTTAGGACGGAAGCAGACAATATCGCCAGAGACTGTGGTGTAAGCTTTTAAACCCTCAAAAACTTCCTGGCAATAATGGAAGATGTTTGCGCACTCAGACAGTGTAATGCTGTGATCGGTGGTAAGGCCACCCTCATCCCAAGCACCGTCTTTGTAGTGGGCAACGTAGCTGTAGTCACACTGCGTATATGCGAAGCCAAGCGCTGTCCAATCGATGTCTTTCTTCTCCACTGAGTTTGCCATGGCTTTCCTTTCTCCGTGGGTTTTAAAGAATGAACTCCATCATAAACGTGCGAATATGAATACCTAGTCCTATTAAATAGTTTGTAACCGAATAGATATTTTGCGGTATAACGTACATGAGCTGAAGGGAGCAAAAATGAATATCAAACTTAAGAGAACTTACGACGCACCAGAAGCTGACGATGGGTATCGCGTGCTGGTAGATAGACTGTGGCCTCGTGGTATCAAAAAAGAGAACCTACACGCTGATGAATGGGCTAAAACCATTGCTCCTACTACTGAGTGTAGAAAAGCATTCAACCACGATCCAGAGCGCTTTGATAGCTTTGTATCTACCTATACAGCTGAACTTAACAGCAATCCTGACGCAGATGCCTTTGTTGAACAGCTTAAAAAGCTTGATCAATCTACCGTGACACTGCTTTTCTCGGACAAAGATACTACGTACAACAACGCAGTAGTGCTCAAAAAGTGGCTTGAGACTAAGCTTAAGTAATATGCTTACCCAGCCACGCTTATATCTCTTGCGAGAAGAACTCCTGGTAGAACTTCAATTCTTCAGGAGTATCTATGCTTGATGAGAATAAAATATCAGGCTCTGAGGCGCTATTGTTCTTGTCAGTAGCGGCATCTGCAGAAGCAAGCAAGTTTGCCTGTCCAAGCAAACGCTTAAGCTGATGAGCGGCGCCTGCCCCACCGTCAAAAAATTCTACGTCTCCTAAAACAGAGTTAATTTGCTTCTTGATAAAGGGGTAATGGGTACACCCAAGAACTACGGCATCTACCTGGCCAGCATAATCTCCCAAAAGCTCGGTCAGTCGTTTATGCATCTGTTCTGAATTGGCCTGACCAGATTCAATAAGCTCCACCAGGCCTTCTCCTGGAATAGAGATAACCTTTGCAGAAGGATGCAGGCGCGACTCAAGGTTGTGGTACTTCTGCAAAGAGAGCGTTGCTTTTGTAGCCAGAACAACCACTGTTCCATGAGGATATGCAGTTACGGCAGGCTTAAGAGCTGGCTCAACACCCACAATAGGTACATGAGGATAGGTTGCCCTCAGCTCATCTGCAGCAGCAGCTGTAGCAGTATTGCAAGCTATAACCAGCGCTTTAGCACCCTCATCAATAAACTTTTTAGCAATAGCCGCAGAGCGCTGGGCAATCTGCGCTTTTGGTTTAGTGCCATAAGGAGCAAATGCAGAATCGCCAAAATAATGAAATTCCTCGTGAGGCATTTGGGCAACAAGGTGTTTAAGCACACTCATGCCACCAACGCCCGAGTCAAATACACCAATAAAATTATGAGGAGCTAAGCGAGCTTCCATTACAAACCTTTCAAACTGAATGTAAAGTATTTTATACCTTTATCATTCAAAGGTTGATTTGCGTCACTCTTGGGTAGAATGCCAAAGATATGTTTTTAACGATTGGAGTTTCATGAGCAACGAAGGTAAAAAGGTAAAGGTCCACTACGTAGGCACGCTTGATGACGGAACTAAGTTTGACTCCTCCCGTGATCGCAATGAGCCTCTGGCATTTACCTGCATGGCTGGTCAGATGATCCCAGGCTTTGATGAGGCTGTCAAAGATATGACCGTTGGCCAGATTGTTGATGTCCACATTCCAGCAGCTGAGGCATATGGTGAGCGCCATGAAGAGGCAGTGCAGCCTGTTCCCGTAGCTCAGCTTCCAGGCTCTGAGAATCTTGTTGCAGGTCAGCAGGTTACTCTGGGCACCCCTGAGGGATACCCTGTTATGGCAACCGTTGTCTCTAACGACGGTACCACTATCGTCTTTGACACCAACCATCCAATGGCTGGTAAAGACCTTAACTTCAACATTGAGCTTCTCGAGGTTGAAGAGTAATCCACTCCCCCTTTATAGGGCGAGAAGGGCGTAGGTGCTTCTGGCATCTGCGCCCTTCCTTTTTGCATCATATAGACATCAAAAAGAGCTTGGTTACATGCAACCAAGCTCTTTTACATAACAAGTTATGAGGGGCCAATACCTTAGCTTAGGACAACGCCGCCAAGCCAGCCCCACCTTGGAGTACTTAAAGCACCAAGCTGAGAAATCCAAGAACTCAAGCTCTGGCTTCTTACAATACCAGAGAGGCAGTGCCTGACCATGCCGCCACCAATGTAAATGCCAACGTGGCCATAAATCAGAGCTGCAGCAGAACCACCAAGGGTTGGAACAGCAATAATCATGCCAGGCTCAATAGCGCTCTGATCAGTAGAGTAGCACCAGGAATAGTACATATCACAAGCGTTGCCATAGAAGGTGCCAACACCTGCGTTTGAGAAGACATTAGAAACCCAAGCAGCACAGAAGCCAGCACCGGTAGATCCGGTATAGCCTGCAGCATTAACAACTGCAGCAGCAGAACCGGAACCAGCAGAAGAGGTTCCTCCTCCGCCACCGCCACCAGAGTAGCTGCTACCACCACCGCTGTCGCTTGATGCAGCAGCACGTTGAGCAGCAACACGCTCTGCCTCCTGCTGAGCGGCAAGAAGTTCAGAATCACGCTGAGCGATAAGTTCTTTGACGTTGTCATCAAGATTTGCAACAACGTTTGCAGCGTCCGCCTGACGAGCAGAAATATCATTAAGCTGAGACTCCTGAGAAGCACGGAGATTCTCAAGTTCAGCCTTCTTATTCTCTAGCTCGGTCTTCTCGGACTGAAGAGCAGCCTTATCAGACTCAAGAGCGGCCTTTAGGTTCTTAACTTCCTCAATCATCTTCTGATCGGACTCAGAAATCTTATCGAGGTAGTAAATATTAGAAGTGAGCTCCTCAAAGCTTGCAGAAGAAAGAATCATCTCCAAAGCACCAGCTGGGCCAGCCTTGTAGTTGCTGGACATACGAGCGCCAAGTTCTTTTCTCTTCTCGGCAATCTGAGTTTCCTTTTCAGAAATCTCTTTCTGCTTAGCATCAATCTGATTCTGCTTATCTGCAATCTGATCAGAAATAGCGCCAATCTGAGAGTTAGTGTCATTGAGGCTTGCTTGCATGCTAGAGACCTCATTAGAAATCTCATCAAGCAGCTTCTGAGCAGCATCGTAATCGCTACGAGCAGCATCAATCTGAGCCTGGGTAACACCAAAAGCAGGACGGGTATTAATCAGGGATGCAGTAACGGCAGCGGCAGCAATGCCCATGCCGGCAAAAATCTTAAGAGCATCACGACGGTTGAAAAGAGCAGCGCTCTGCTCCTCAATGGTTGTGCCTTGCTGTTTCTTTAAACTCATAAGGGTCTCCTAGAACGTTTAGTAGTACGGTGTGACCTTTGAGAGACTATTCTACCCGAGATACACGATGATATTCAAAAAGATACGTAATTTACAAACTTCCCAAAACGAATTTCGGGGAGTTTTTGCTCTAAATTGTGAGGTCAGAGATAGGATTTAGCGGTTTTCAATATGTGCAACATTTTTTATTGATATGGTAATCCTACCGTCAGACTCGTGAGAAAATTCTAGGTAACCTGGACGATCCGTTAGGTTTGAGGGAAATGAAATCTCAATTCCCGTATCGGTGCGGATTTTATGATTCTTTGCAATTCTGTTAGCAACACCCCGTTTAACAGGAACTTCTTCGGGGAGCTCTCTACTTGCCACCTGAGCCTCGTACTTTTCCTGAATCTCAGGACGCTCCTCAAAGATATGCTTACCAACCTTGATAGGGTCTACTACCTCTTCTACCTCTGCTGCTTCTGCAACGGCAGCCTTAGCACGAGACACCTCAACAGCAGGCTCAAGGCCATACTCTTCAGCCAAATCTTGAACAATGACGGTTACCTCGCCAATAACCTCATGGCTTGATGCCTCTGACGTGCACTCAAGGAAAAGCTCTGGGATGATGAACTTTCCCTCTCCTGCCACAGAGCGATCATGATCATGAAAATCAATGGCGCCAGTATCCAAGTCAACGACTGCATATGAATCAACCTTTTGCGTAGGAGAAGGCAGTGTTGCATCTTGGCGCAAAATCTCATTTGCAGAACCATTTACATCATGGATAAAAGCCTGCTTGCGCGGAAGCAGTACGATGGCAAAAAGACGTCTTCCCTCGCCCTCAAATGCCTCAGCCTGAGCGTCCTCATCGTCTGCAGCAGCACTAGCAAGCGCCTGGCCAGCATCGGTATCAATGTAGTCCGCTACAAGAAGATCGCACTGCTCAACGTCATCTGCGCGACGAAGCTCTTCCCAGAACCACTGAGCAATCTGATGAGAAAACTCTACAAACTCAACGTCTCCGTGGGCATACTCCTGAAGACCTCCAGCAAAATTGCTGGTAGGAGCAAACTCTCCGTGCCTAGACTCTGGGTTTGCCGTAATCTTACGCAGTCTGCGCTGTACGTATGACTTTGTCTGACGGTCCTCTAAATCCAAGGTAGATTGAGAGAAGTATTTAGTTCCCGTCTCAAAATCAAAGACGTGAAGAATTGCCTTAGTAACTCTAAGCATGTAAAACCTCGTTTATTGCAGATGTTTAGCTGGCGAGAAACCCTAGTGCTTGACGCACATCAGAGGATCGCCAATCTTAACCAGTGGGCGACCACCAATCAGCGTTCCGGACTCACCAATAAGATCGATGCGCTCATACTGATCTGCATTAACAACGGTAACAACCACAACGTTCTCATACCCTGCTTCTTCAATAGCAGCAGCATCAAATGAAATCAGTGGAGTACCGGCCTTGACCTCATCGTTGGCGTGAACGTAACGGGTAAAGCCCTTGCCATTCATCTCAATGGTACCAACACCAATGTGAATCAAAATCTCAATACCAGTATCAGTGGTAAGGCCAATTGAGTGATTGGTTACGTTAGTTGCGGTAACGCGAGCATTGCAAGGAGCATAGACGCAATCAAGACCAACGGGCAAAATGCCATAGCCCTGGCCAAAGAGACCGCTTGAGATTACCTCATCGTGAACCTCTTGTACGCTTACCAGGACACCAGAAACTGGTGCATAGATAGTGTCTTCCCTGGTAGCAAATGTAGCCTTCTGAGGCTGCTCTGTTCCGTTAGAAGGAACAAACACATTTTTAACCTTTGACCAAAGACCCATGATGCCTCCTTGAGTATGTGCTCTGCACAGATACCATCTGACATAACGTTTTTATTTTACCTAAGCGAGAAGGACGAATGCCCCACAGAGGAACATCCGTCCTTCTTTCACGAATTTACAACACGAAGATACAGCCTACTGCATCCTCTTAGCACCTCTAAAGATGATTGAACGTGCAGCAAAATAGGTAACCAGGAAGTATCCACCATACAAAGCAGCTACGACTGCGACCACTCCACCAATGCTGCTAGCTACATCAAAGTTGCCAATCGACTTGATGACAGAAACCATAATGGACATCGCACAGGTAGCATGTGCAGCTGCCATAAGCAGTGGGAACAGGAAGTACACGCCAATCTGAACAAAGAGTGCACGACTTGCAAGGCCCTTCTCGGCACCAAGCTCTGCAAGAACTTGGTAAGCGCGAGCGTTGTCCGATGCCTCGGAGAGTTGCTGAAGTGCCAAGATAGCGGCGCACGCAATGAAGAGTACCAGACCGATGTACAGCGCCAAATACGTCACAATACCAGAGAGTCCAACAGTAGATTGAATGTATTGAGAAGCAGTAACAACAAACATCAACGAATACGGGTCGGAATCATTTCCAGTTAGGCCGCCATCGCCAAAGTACTGCTTCATCTGATTTCGGAATTGAGCCTCAGTGGCATCGCCTGGGGTTTGATAGTTGCCCAAGATGTAAGAGTTGGTCAAAACGGTGCTTGAAGGGAAACTTTGATCAGCAACAACTACGATTCCATATGCAGGCATAAGAGCAGGTCCACCTTGTGTTTGTGCAATGTCAAGCGTTCCACCAACGGCATGGAGCTTGTGGCCCTCAATGGTGAGCTCGGGATTGTTTGCAAGAGAATCCTGCCAGTATTTTGTGAGATTAGTATCAAGTGTCCAAACCATATAACCGTCAGTACCAAAGTCAACAGGCTCAAGGCCAGATGCAACACGCAGCTTGTTGTACTGAGAAGCTCTCATCAGAGTCACATTTCTCTGCGCAGGATCTTCCTGACCGCTATAGCCGGTAAAGTAATCACCAAAGCGCTTGCCCGTTACAGCATCAATAGAGCCATACGTAAAACTAGGTGTTGTTGGATCATCTTGAGCGTAGTACGTATCTACCTGGAAGGCGTTTTTGATAGTTTTATCCCACTCTGGATCTAGCTTCTGCACTACAGAAAGGTAGTCGTACGAATCTGCTGGACCAGGAGTATAACTGCGCTCTGAGCCCGGATTAATTGCTACAGAAACATCGTACGTCTTGAGCTTAGAGAAGCTGGCATTCATAGAGTCAACAAGCGAGAAACCCGTACCAAGTCCGCAGACTGCCACAAAGAGCATGGCGCAGACTAAAGAGATGGAAACCCAAGCAGTATTAACGCGGGCATTAAACTGACGCAGGATGAACGAGTGAAGTCCCTTGTAGTAGAAGCCCTTCTGCATCTGCATAAATCTGAGCAAGAAACCAGAGATTGAGAAGAAAAAGAGTGCTGTGCCCACAGATACCAATGCAGTAGCCATGGCAAACTCTTCATCTATCTGTTTTAAACCATTGTGCTGAAGCAAGATATAGGAATAAGCAATGATTCCAAGAGAGGCCAAGAACAGCAGTACTGAGACAGTAAGATTTCTTACCTTGACGGTCTGAGTTACTTTGTCTGCGTTGAGAAGGTCAATGAGCTTATAGCGAGATACGGTGGTGACGTTAAAAATCAGCGCAACCACAAACATAACCACAAAGTAAATAACCGTTTGAATCAACGCAGTTTGTGAGAAGACAAATTTGAACGAATCAAGAGTCGTATTGAACATGTGGGCCGTTGCAAACATCATAAATTGAGAGATAAAAATACCTGCAACAAGTCCAACGACCAGGGCGAGAAAACCAACAAGCAGTGTCTCAATACTCATAATCTTAGAGACATTTCTTTTGGTCATACCCAGTATCTGGTACATGCCAAACTCTTTTTTTCTACGGCGAATCAGAAACTGATTAGCGTAGACAACAAGAAATCCCATAATAACGGCAAGAAAGACGCTTACTCCAGAGATGGTATTACTTAAGAGCTGAACAATGCGTCTCTGGTCTTCAGAAAGATCCAACACCATGGACTGCTGAGTGATTGAATTGAAGGAATAAAACAGTGCAACGCCTACTGCCAATGTCAGAAAGTAAATGCTGAAATCGCGCAGTGATTTCTTGACGTTACCAAGCGCGATTTTACTGTACATCAGCACCCTCTCCTCCCAGGAATGAAACAACGTCCATGATCTGGTCAAAGAACTGCTTACGGGGTTTCTCGCCGCGGACTATCTCATTAAAGATGCGGCCATCCTTAATGAAAATGACGCGATGAGCATAAGAAGCTGCATATGAATCGTGAGTGACCATGGCAATGGTTGCACCATTACGGTTGAGGTTCTCAAAGCTTTCAAGCAGCGTGCGAGCATTCTTTGAGTCAAGTGCGCCAGTAGGCTCATCCGCCAGAACCAACGAAGGGTTGGTAACAATTGCTCGAGCCGCAGCAACACGCTGACGCTGGCCACCGGACATCTCGTAAGGGAACTTGTCCAGCACTTCAGTAATCTGGAGCAGCTTGGCAACGTTTTCTACGCGCTCCAAAACTTCCTGAGCGCGAACGTGACCAATGGTTAGTGAGAGCGCGATATTCTCGCGAGCAGTAAGGCTATCAAGCAAGTTAGCGTCCTGGAAAATAAAGCCCAAGCGGTCACGTCTAAAAGCAGAAAGCTCTGCGCCGCGCAGGCTGGAAAGCTCTTGGTCATCAATAAAGATGTGGCCTGCAGATGCCTGATCAATGGTAGAGATGCAGTTCAAAAGTGTAGTTTTGCCAGAACCGGAAGGTCCCATGATAGCGATAAACTCACCGCGAGCTACAGAAAGATTAATGCCGTCTAGTGCCTTGGTAATATTTCCACGAGTTCCATAGTACTTCTCGAGGTTTTGGCAAACCAAAACGGTGTGAGGGGTAAGTGCTGAAGATTGTCCAGCCACAACAGTTGGCTGAGTTGGAGTTACTTGAGTAGCTGCCATGTTGCGTCCTTTCATTGAGAGCGAGTAAATCTTGAGATATATACTCCGTCACTACCGTTCACGTTGCCATCGATTGACCTTACAGAAACCTTACGCTTTTCTCACTTTGATGTGTCAAAATATCACTATCAAGCATACGGGAGGGGCATGCTATGCAGTTAGTAATTAAAAGATTTGGGCAGCTTACCGCTAAAGAGTTATATCAAATTCTTTCTCTAAGAGCAGAAACGTTCATTGTTGATCAGCAGATTATGTACAACGATCTTGATAACGTTGATCAAGTTTCTACCCATGTCTTTTATCAAGATACTGACTCGGTAGCTGCATATTTACGCATCATTGATGCGGGACAGTCATACAACTCCCCTCTTATTGGTCGCGTATGTGTTAGCAACAAAGGCGCTGGTATTGGTTCAAAGCTGCTGCATGATACCCTTGATTACCTGGCACAAGAAAGTAGTGCTTCCAAGGTGTTAGTTGAGTCGCAACTCAAAGCTCAGCCCTTCTACGAGCGCGCTGGATTTACGCAGGTATCTTCTAAGGTGCTTGATCACTTTGGCGTCCTTCACCATGTGCTTTCTCTTGACCTTGATGCATATCGTCAGACGAGAAACACAATCAGCATTGATGATGTTCACGTTTCAATTAGACCACTTAACACAACTGATTTGCGCACACTGCAAAAACTCAGCATAGAGACATTTGTAGACACTTTTATTGACTCAAATACAGCAGATGACTTAGCAAGTTGCATGGACTCGCTCTACAACACAGAAAAGCTTGCCCGTGAGCTTGCTGCTAAACACTCATATTTCTATTTTGTTGAAGTAGAAGGTCAAGTAGCTGGCTACCTTAAGCTCAATACGCGTTATGAGCAAACCGAGGGTCAGCGCGATGACTCACTTGAAATTGAACGCCTGTATATCCTTCCGCGTTACAAAGGCCTACACCTTGGATCAAAGCTCATGAAATTTGCCCTTGATTTAGCAAAAGAGAAGGGTAAGAAGCGCGTGTGGCTGGGTGTTTGGGAACACAATGAGCCTGCTAAGGCATTTTATTCACGTTGGGGATTCAAGCGTTTTAGTCAGCATACCTTCCCAGTAGGAAGCGATCCTCAAACGGATGAATTGTGGGAGCTTCTAATTGAGAACTAGCATAATTGCTGTTAAAAGACTCAAAACCAAAAGTGCATAGGTGCTTATTTTTCTTTCTCTAAATTTAACTATCCTAAAAATTTGCAAGAGGAAGATAGAGACAAAAATGCATGCATTTATCTGCTGTGGATAAGGGAATACTTCTGGATAAAAATGAATTGCTGTATTCAGTACGAGCAAAGCAGCTACGATGTAGTCTGCTTTGCTCGTATTTTCATTATTAATTAGTTTCATTGTTAATAGAATGAATAGCCCACTGGAATAACTTGTCTACGCCAAACATGACGATGACCTGCTCGTGTACGATAATATTCAGTTGTTTCCAAAGTCAATTTAACTCCGCCTTGTGGGGGATTGTAATTCTTAAGAAGAATACTGACTACAGCTTGAGCACACCGTAAGATTGCTCCAGGTTTAGATAGTCCTTGTACGCATGCCATCATTGCTCCTATAACATTTAAGACATCGATAGCACCTGAAATATTATTTTTTATTTGAGAATACGAAATATATACAACTGAGCGTTTAGTTACTGCTCTAAATGATAAATTTCCATCATTTGACTTTTGTTCAGGCTCGGTTTGAATAACCAGTGATGTTGTGCGTCCAGTGATTGACGAATACATTAGATTCTCATCAATATAATAAATAAACTTGTTTACTAGCTTATTTTGAACATCGAAGACCTCGACAGTACGCACTCCATTAAGCTCACTAACAACAATTCTTCCATCCTGATTTGGTAAATCATATTCGAAAAAAATCCCTTCGTTATCAAGAGCAAAACTTTTCTTCGGAAGAATAAGTGTCGATACTAATCCTCCACATAATGCAATAAATTTCTTTCTTGAAATCTTATGTGACATACAATCCATTTTTCCTCCTAAACTTAGAAGTTATCTTGATTTAATTTTATATAATAATTTTGTCATTTAAATTAAAATAATAATCATCAGAAAATCTATATACATATTTGATATATAAATAGACTAATTTATAAAATAATAATAGAATGCCAATGTCGTTTTCAAATAATAGATATGCGATTATTGCAAATCCGTAAAAGACTGGTTGAACGTAATAGAAAAGGTTGAACCTTTACCGATTGTACTGCTCACAGCCAACTTAAGGCCCATCTTATTACAGAGCTCATAGCAGAGATAGAGACCCATACCGGTAGATTTTGCGTACTTACGTCCATTTTGGCCGGTAAATCCCTTATCAAAAATTCGAGAAAGATCCTCTTCAGGAATACCAATACCATTATCTTTAATGAAGAGAGTGGTTGAAGTAGTTCCCTCACGTGGCTCTGAGACAGAGGCAGTGATCCAAACGTTCTTCTCGCCAGGTGAAAGCTCTGGATTTGAATACTTTGCAGCGTTGATTAGAAGCTGTCGCAAAATAAACTCAAGCCACTTTGGGTCAGCCTTGACCACGTGGGCTAAGTCATCAAAATGCGGAGAAATACCAGCGTCAATGAAGACACGTGCGTTGTTTTTAAGGGCATCTTTGACAATAGACTGCAGATTAACGTCTCTGATAGAAAAATCTCGATCTACAGATGCACTGCGAGCATAAAAGAGCGCCTGTTCTACCAGCGATTCAATCTTAGTGAGCTGTGTTTGCACGTCATCCATAGGAAGCGATGGATTATTTTGAGCAACCAAATGAGCTGCGGCGATGGGAGTCTTAATCTCATGCACCCACATCTCAATGTACTCGCGATATTCCTTTGATCGCATATGCTCATCAGCAAGCTGGTCCATCATAGACTTTGACATGCTTGAGAGCGCATCTTTAAAAAGCCGTTCTTCCAGCGTTGAAGGCGTATCCAGCATGGTAGGAACCAGATAGCTCTCTTTATCAGTTGCTGCTAAATTCTCAGCAAGCTGCTGGTAAAACCAACGACGATGAAAATAGTCAGCTAGAAGTGCGGCTGCTCCCACTACCCATAAAACCAAAATACAGTAGGCAATAGCAAACGCGTTAAGTCCAACGCCCTTAAGCATAAAGCCAATTAACGTGCTGCTCAATATAAGCGCAAGAAAGAAGATAGTTCGATTTTTTAGATACTTAAAAAACGTCATGACAGCCTACTCAATAACGTAGCCAAGTCCGCGGCGTGTCATAACAAAGTCCTCAACACCAATGCTTGCAAGAGTATTTCTGAGATGGCTAATGTTTACCGTCAACGTATTGTCATCAACAAACTCGTCCGACTGCCACAGCTCCTCTTGAATGCGCTGGCGAGAAACAACCGTTCCCGCATTTTGCATCAAAAGTGAAAGTATCCTGAGCTCGTTTTTAGTCAGTTCAACGCTCTTTTGATTTGCAGAAACTTTGCAGGAAGAAGAATCAAGTGTCACACCTGCATGTGAAAGCTTTGTTCCTGTTGTGACATCACTATTTGCGCGCCTCAAAACTGAGGTTATATGCATAAGCAAAATCTGGGTGTTATAGGGTTTGGCGATAAAATCGTCCGCTCCTAACGAGAGTACCATAAGCTCATCAAGGTCAGTATTTCTGCTGGTAACTACAATGATGGGAACGTTTGAGAGCTGTCGTACTTCTCGACAAATCTGTTGTCCGTCAATGCCCGGAAGATTAAGGTCCAACAGAACCAGGTCTGGATGAGCGGCAATAATCTGTTGAGGTGCAGACTCAAAAGACGTGAGCGCCTGAGCCTCAAAGCCGTTTCTTTGCAGCAGCAGCACCAACTCCTGCTGAATTTGATGGTCATCTTCTACAACCAGAATTTTTGTCATGCGTGCTCACCTCCCGCTGTGCTATGCAAGCCCTACAAAGCGTTGGGCGTTTTCCCACAGTATGGTATACGTCTTCTCTTTGGGGATATCAAGTCGCTGCCAACGAAGCTCCGCCAAACGCTCAACCGTGTGCACCACCATCGCTGGCGTGCACTCCCCTCCGCGCAGAGGCTCTGGGGCCATATAGGGGAAGTCCGTCTCAGGAAGCAGTTGCGCCTCTGGACAGGAAATCATTGCAGCTCGGATATCATCTGAGCGCTTAAAGGTTGCTGCGCCACCAAAGGCTACAAAACAACCAAGGTCTGCAAAAGGCTTCATGACCTCAGGACCATCGGTATAACAGTGCAGGTCACAGCCTGCCTTAGGTACACCCAGACGATTTAGTATTTCAAGCGCCAAATCATGAGCGTGCGTGTCATCAGCACCATCACGCAAGTGCAACTCAACGCGTTGATTGTGTTCATGTGCAATTAAGAGTTGACGCTCAAATGCTTGACGCTGGACCTCTTCTGGAACCTCGCAGTACGGTCCAAAATCAAGGCCAATCTCTCCCACGCCGACGCAAAGAGGGTGCTCAAGTAACTCAAACAAGCGCTTTTCAGCCTCTTGGTTATAGTCTGGTGCACTATAGGGATGCGCGCCAACCACAAAATACGTGTGCTCAAACAAATACTCTGCTGGTAAATCGCAAGGTACACAGAGACCTGCCTCAGCCAGCTTTGTATAAGCAGCGCGAGCCTGGTTCAAAGTATCCTCAAACCATGCAATAAAAGCGCTGGTATCTGCCCACTTATGAGGAAACTCCGTAGCAATATCTACGGGAACAATAAGCATGCGAACGCCCGCTGCTGCTGCTCGTGCAAGAGACTCTGCAGCGCTGTGCTCGTGGAGGCTGCCCAAATGACCATGGGTATCGGCAACAGGCGCCAAAACACGCGGCGCTGGACGAGGTGTGCCGTAAATATCATGGAACAGCTGACCGTCAGAAAATGAAAGTGCTTCCACTTCTTCTGCTGGTAGATGATGCTTTTTCTTACTCACTCAAAGGCTCCAAAGCAGCTGCAAGACAAATAAAGTCTTGGCTGGTCAAAACTTCTGCACGCGCCGCAGGTGCAATTCCTGTAGCGAGAAATGCCTGGTCTAGCTTGTCTTTATCAAAGCCAGAGGCGCTCATTGAATTACGAATGGTCTTTCTGCGCTGAGCAAAGGCAGCGTCAATGACCCTCATGGTATGCAAGAGCTCTTCTTCAGAAAGAAGCTTGGAGGTCACCGGGTTTCTCGCCTGGGTGCGATCAAGGCGGACCACAGCGGAGTTGACGCGTGGTGGAGGCATAAAGTTGCCAGGACCCACTTCAAACCTGCCAGTAACCTGCGCAAACAAAGACAGCTTTGCGGTATAGGCACCATATGCCTTGGTAGAAGGCTTGGCGGCAATTCTGTCGGCCACCTCAGCCTGCACCATGACTACCGCGCGCTCAAGTGAAGGAAGCTCCTGGAAGAACTTAAGGATCAGCGTAGCTGCCACCTGATACGGCAGATTGGATACAAACTTTGTTGGCATCGGGGCACTCGGCGCTGTGCCCTGAGTAACGGCCGGAAGCGTGCTGTAGGCCTCAGCAAGCTTCTGCGGCGTGATTGCCAGCGCATCACCCATAACCAGTGCAAACGAGTCTGGATGAGGCTCTTTACAAGTTACTGCTAAGACTTGCTCAAGCTCAGAGTCCGCCTCAAGCGAGCAGACCGCACAGGCGTTGTCGAGCAAGGCCACCGTGAGGGTACCCAGACCGGGTCCAACCTCAACAATTACATCGGTAGGCTGAACCTCTGCAAGCTGAACGATCTTCTCGATAATGTGGTCTTGCACCAGGAAGTTTTGGCCCAGCCTGTATTTAGTGGCAAGACCAAAACGTTCCAGCGTTTCTTTAGTGGCGCGCTGATTAGCAAGCCACGATGTCTGATGCGACGCGTGCTCCGACACGATTACTTGCTTGCAAGACGTGGGAATAGAGCGTCTCCCTTAGAGACAGCCAATCCACCCTGAAGCTTGCCCCATACGCACTCGCTGCGGGTATCGGTAGAGGTAATCTCTGCCTCGTCAAGGCTCATACGGCGCAGAACCTCTGCAGATGTGGTAGGCATGAATGGCATAAAGAGATGTGCGCAAATGCGGATAGACTCAAGCAGCGTATAAATAATCTCTGCAAGCTCTGATGCGCGCTCTGGGTCTTTTGCCACCGTCCAAGGAGCAGCGTCCTCAATGTAGTGGTTAGCTGCGTGGACAAGCTCCATGATGATGTTCTTAGCGCCCACGTAGTCCATCTTCTCCATGCACGCAGCGTAGCGGTCATAGATACCCTCAGCCAGCTTGCGCAGAGGATGGTCTGCAGCAACAGAAGAGCCATCAAAAGTTGGAGTGACGCCCTCAAAGTATTTATCGCTCATGTTAAGAGCGCGAGAAACCAAGTTACCCCAGCTATTTGCCAAGTCAGCGTTATAGACCTGCTCCATGCGCTCGAAGGAGATGCCGGAGTCCTCACCAGGGGTGACGTCGGTCATGAAGTAGTAGCGGTAGCCCTCAACACCCAGCAGGTCCAAAACGTCCTTAGGTGCAATAGCGTTTCCGCGAGACTTGCTCATCTTCTCAACAACGCCGGTCTCAGAGTTACGGACGTTCAAGAAGCCGTGAGCAAAGATGTGCTCAGGAACAGCCTCACCAAGAGCCATAAGCATTGCAGGCCAAATGACGCAGTGGAATCGGATGATGTCCTTGCCGACAACGTGCATCTGAGCTGGCCAGAAACGCTTTCTCATAGCAGCAGCCTCTGGGCTGTCATCGCCATAGCCAACAGCAGTGTAGTAGTTGAGAAGAGCGTCAAACCAGACGTAGGTTACGTGAGACTCATCAAAAGGAACTGGAACGCCCCAGTCAAAGCTAGTACGGGATACAGAAATATCCTGAAGGCCAGACTCAACAAAGCTGCGAACCTCGTTTGCGCGGAAGTCTGGCTCAATGAAATCTGGGTGCTTAGCATAGAGCTCAAGCAGTTTATCCTGAAATGCAGAGAGCTTGAAGAACCAAGACTCCTCAGAGACACGCTCAAGCTCACGATGGCAATCTGGGCAGAGGTGGGCACCCTTGCAACCGGCCTCTTCGTCTGCCTTCTCTACCTGAGTCTCGGTGAAGAAGGTCTCCTCGTGGATGCAGTACCAACCATCGTAAGATCCCTTATAGATGAAACCAGCCTCACGCATGCGCTCCCACAGATACTGGACAGCTTTTACGTGGCGCTCATCGGTAGTACGGATGAAGTCGTCGTATGAAATGTTGAGCTCTTCGTAGAGTCCCTTGAAGAAAGGAACTTGGGAGTCGCACCATGCCTGTGGAGACAAGCCGTGATCAGCTGCAGCAAGAGCGACCTTCTCGCCATGCTCGTCCATACCGGTGAGGAAAAATACATCGTAACCAGCAGCGCGTCTAAAACGAGCCTGGATATCGCAAAGCAGGGTGCAGTACGCAGTTCCCAGGTGTGGCTTTGCGTTGACGTAATAAATTGGGGTGGTAATAAAGTATGACGGCTTGGCCTCGGGCATAATGACTCCCTTTGTGTAAGTTGCAATAACTTATCCAGTATAGAGCAAATGCTGGGCGTTCTTTGTGTTGGTATGGTGATTATGCCTCGTGAGCAAGAATTGCCTGGTATGCCTCATCACGCGCAATACCAAACTTCTGAGCAAGCTCCTTGGCCAAGGCCGATTTTCTAGTACCAGCAGCAAGACCGGCCTCTATTGCATCCTCAAGCGAGAGCTGAGATTCTCCTTCTGCCTGCGATGATGCAGAGGCAAGCTCTTCATCCGTGGGAGCTGCAATGACCAAAACACACTCGCCTTTAAGGTTCTCTTTTGCAGCAAGTGTCTCAACAAGGCAAGGAGCCACGTCGCGCACTACTTCTTCGTGCAGCTTAGTAAGCTCTCTGACAAGAGCCACCTGCCTGGTTGGAAACACCTCGGCTATGGCCTCAACCGTTGCGAGCACCCTAAACGGAGACTCATACAGCACAATAGCGCCAGGAATTGATGCAAGCTGCTGTAAGCGCTGAACAATCTGCCCATGCTTTCTGGGCAAGAATCCTTCAAAGAAGAAATGATCACTTGCTAGACCTGATGCAACAAGCGCACAGGTTACCGCAGAAGGACCCGGAATAACTTCCGTTGCAAGGCCTTCTGAAAGCGCCGCGTCTACCAAATGCTGACCCGGATCAGAGATGCCTGGCATGCCGGCATCTGACACAAATGCAACACGCTGACCCGCGCGAAGCCTCTCTAGCGTTGGTTCAATTTGCGACTCAATAATATTTTGATCACAGCGCTGCAGTGGCACATGAATGTCAAATGCCGAGAGGAGCTTTGAGGTCACGCGCGTGTCCTCACATAAAATGACATCTGCTGCTGCAAGCGTTTCTTTAACGCGCGGTGACGCGTCCGAAAGGTTACCAATAGGCGTGCCCACAATAGACAGTTTACCTGCTAAAAGAGTAGATCCTGTCATTACTCGAGCATTCCCCTCTCAAACGTTGCAAGCGCAACGCGTGCGTCCCATGCAGCCAAAAATGCGGAGGTCTTCCAAGTCTGGAAGAACCATGCAGGACACGTATTGTACACTTTGAGCTGGCCGGAAGTGTAAATGCGCTCAAGCGCAATTCTTCCCTCTGCCGTCATAGCGCCGTCAATGCTTGGAAGTGATGCTGACCACTTACCCACCATGACCGGCAGACCGCCTGAAGCAGAAGTCTTCAAATACGCTTCGTTTTTATCAATAAGCTGCTGTACACCGCGAGGACCCGAACAATCAATTCCCTCGCAGGGTTTATCAAGGTGAGCGTCGAGCCAAACGTTTTGATAGGCCTGCTGGCTCATAAAACGCCTAAATCCCTGAGGCCAGCCACCATCTGGGAGAATGACCACAGGCTCTTCTCCTGCCACAGATCTAATGGTCTCATAAGCACGGCGATAATAGTTTCTAAGCGAGTGACCAGGAATACCATCTGTGAGCTTAAAGCCCTTGCGCACACGAGGCTTAACCTCATCGGCTACCTCAATACCATAAAAACCGCTGCGGTGAGCGTAGTGAAGGGCAAGCTTATGCAGAATAGAAAGCGACTTCTCCCCAGAAATTCTCGTGCGCGGAGCACCACCTGGCTGGTCATTCAAGCCATCAGGCAAACCTGGATTTACTGCCAGTACAAAAATAACGTGTAGGCCAAGTTCTTCTGCCCATTCAAGAGCTCTATCAAGCTCGGTAATGCAGCTAACATATGGAGTCCCTGCAGCTTCTTCATCAAAAACGTACCAAGGCACAGAAATTCTTACCGCATTAAAACCACGAGCGGCAATGCTGACAAAGTCAGAACTCTGAATAAATGAAAAACGATGCGCTTTAACAAGATTGTGGTAGTCCTCAACGCCCAGCGCTTTAATGAGCTGAGCCTCATCAACGCAGCCTGTGCGTGCAAACGGCTCAGGAGTTACCCACGGTTCAAGCGTAAGCCAACCGGTTAAATTGACACCCCGCAATGCTCCATGAGCCATGAAATTCCACCTCGATAAAAGATAAAACCTCTACATACGTAGAGTATACCCATCGAGGTTACGTTGCTCGCACGAGCTTTAAAAAAACAACAGGTTACTTCATATTTTTTGAATAAATGGCGCAATTGTTGGGTGTCTCATCAACCTCAACGGAGGAGACGGGCAAACCTTCTGACTCAAGTTGCTCAAAGAGATACTTAGCCAAGTTTTCTGCTGTTGTTCTAAACGGCAAAATGGTAAGCGAGAAACCCTCTTCTTTAAGACAGGTCAGCGTCTTTTCAGAAAGAGAACCCTCCTCAATCAAAAACGTATGATCAAGGGAATCACATAGCGCGCGGACCTTGCGCTTAAAGACACCAAAGTCCATAACCATATCTTTTTCTGTACCAGACTCACCAAGCTCTGCAGTTGAAATGCAGGCAGTCACATGCCAGCGATGGCCATGCAGATTCTCACACTTGCCGTAGTAGTTGGTAAGAAAATGCGCTGAGTCAAAGGCATATTCAGTCTTAAGCGTATACATTACTCGTTGTCCTTCGAGCCGCGACCGCGATCATCGCGTCCAGCTCTTCTATGTCTACGACGTGCAGCGTTTTGTGGCTGAGTGTCTCTAGATGCAGCGGTAGGCGCACCATTAGAACCAGAAGTATTCTGTGGAGCGTTCTGGGTCTTCATGCCCGCCCTATCACCTGGACGACGAGTCCTCTTTGCACGAACTGGTACCTGTGCCTCATCGCCTTTCTGTAGTGCCTGAGGAGCATCTGTCCTTCTAAAACGCTTACCCTGAGGCTGCTTCTGTGCAGGAGCTGTACCCTGCTCATTCTTCTGAGGAGCCTGAGTATGTGCAGTGCCCTCTTCTGTTGCGTGATGACGGCGGCGGGTACGACGCAGCGTATCTGTTGCAGCATCAAAAGTACTGGAACCAGGGTTGACCTGAGCATTCTTTGAAGTTCTTACACGACGGGTGCGAGAAGAACTTTGAGCGCCTTGTTCTTCTCGGGCGTTTCTTGCTCCAGAGTTCCTAGTGTTTTCCTGCTTATTTGCAGAGTTCTGCTCGAAGCGCTCACGCTTGCGCCTTGGAGTCTCTGTGACAAAGAGATCAGGGTTAATCTCTGGCTCTTCATCAACAATCAGACCGTTTGCCCTATCAAGTTCTGCCAGAGCCATCTGTACCTCAACAGATTCAAGACGCTCAAGTGCAGCGCGAGAAACGCTATCTGGCCTGCAAGAACAGCCAAGGTCTTCCGACTTCTGCTGAGCCGCAGGAGATGTGTCCATGTCAGCAAGAGGAATGCGAACTACCTTGCCACTCTCAAGACGAAGTGCAATCTCCTCTTTTGGCGTGTTGTACTCAACAATTTTTGCCATACCCAGAGGAGTCTCAATGACAGCGTTGCGCTTTGGAGCACGGTTCTTAAAATCGCGATAGGCTTCAAACTCATAGCGTAAGCAGCACATTAAGCGGCCACAAGCACCAGAAATCTTAGTGGAGTTCAGAGGCAAATCCTGCTCTTTTGCCATGCGGATAGAAACTGGCTCAAAAGAGAGACCAAACCTTCTACAGCAGAGCTCTTGTCCACAATGACCGTAGCCACCAATAACCGCTGCTTCTTCCCTAACGCCAATCTGACGCATGTCAATGCGCTCGTGAAGCTCATGAGAAAGCTCACGAACAAGCTGCCTAAAGTCTACACGATCATCAGCCGAGAAATAACACACGACCTTCTCGCCATCAAAAAGGTACTCGACACCAATAGGCTTCATCTCAAGTTCTTCTTGAACAGCAAACTTCCTGAACACAGGAAGCGCAGCCTCGCCCTTAGCGGCAAGCTCTTCTGCGCGAGATAGATCCTCTTCGGTTGCTACACGAACAACGTCTTTAAGCTCGGCTTTATTTGTCTTGTACTCAAACTCCTCCTGAGAAATCTCACGAGGATCAGCAACAGCAAGACCAATCTCTAGACCGCGCTCGGTCTGGCAGATAACGTGGTCACCTTCAAGAACGCCGGACTCCTTTGGATCAAACCAAAGGTCGCGCGCGGCGTATTCAAATTTCACCGGGACAACGGTGGGCATGTAAGTGCCTCCTTGATATGCAGCAGCATAACCTCAAGGGTTAGCTGGGGAGAAACAGAGCGATCCAGGTTGTATTGAGCCTCTTGCACCGCAGCAAGAGCCCCCAAAACACCCTGGATATGAGTTTGAGATGCAACGCGGTCAATAATGCCTGCTGCATCCGTATTTACTATCTCTTCATCAACCGCTTCGCAACACAACAGTACGTCGCGAAGAAGCGATTCCAGAATTGCCAACATTTCTATGATACCCGAACGCTCGCGCGCAGTGAGTTCTCGCTTATTTGCCGCCTCAACCTGCTTTAACGCAGCGCTGGTAAGAAAGTCTTCATTTTGAGCAAGCGCCTCTTCTTGGGCACGTCTTACGTCACCAAGAGGGATTTTTGCAGCTTCTATCAGCTCTTTTGCGGAAGTGAGTACATCCCACGAGTCATTTCTGAGCAGGTTGCCAAAAACATCAATGAGCTGTCTGCGAATGTTTTTGCGTGTAGAAGACTGCAAAAACTCCACAGCTCTACCAGGGGTTCCTGTTGCTGCAAGCGCAATACGAGCTTCCTGCTCTGTGGCGGAAATCTCTCGCATAATAGCGGCTTTAGCAGCAGCGTCAGTGAGTGTTCTAAACGCAACTACCTGACAACGAGAAACAATGGTGGGAAGCACTGCAGAAGAAGAACGTGCAGACAGAATAAAGATGGTATCTGCAGGTGGCTCTTCAATGGTTTTGAGCAGTGCATTTGCAGAATTTTCTCTGAGCAAATCAGCGCGGTCAATCACGTAAATCTTATGAGTTGAGCGCATAGGCGCCAGACTAACATCAGCGATGAGCTGACGAATCTGCTCAATGAGGTAGCCATTTGCGGAAGCTGGAGTAAGTACGTGAACGTCAGGGTGAGTACCGCGAGAAATACGAATGCAGTCGTCACAGGCAGCGTCACCGCCTTGAGCGCAAAGCACGCACTGCGCCAAAGCTTTAGCTGCAAGACCTTTACCCGAGCCAGGAGCTCCTACAAACAGATAGGCGTGGCCAAGCTTGTGCTCATGAAGTGCGCGCGCAAGCAGATTTTGAACTTGAGGTTGATCCTGAAGACGGGTAAGTGCCTGAGGAAGTGGATAGGTGCTATGAGTAGTATGTGTGCTCTCTTGAGTCATAAACGCGTCACTCACCAAGCTCACAAATACCAGGAATAAGATCTGCTAACAGCTGACGAGTACGTGCGCGAACCTCATCAATTGTGCCATCTGCATCTACAGCTTTTACACGCTCTGGCTCATTTTGCAGAAGTTGCTTATAACCAGCAAAAACACGCTCTTGGAAGGCAACGCCTTCTGCTTCTAGTCTATCGGCGTCATTTTGCGTAGCACGCGCATGAGCAACTGTTGGCTCGAGCATAAAAACAAGAGTTCTATCAGGAGAAACCCCACAGCTTCCTAAGCGATTTGCGCGGTGCACGAGGTCTGTATCAAGACCGCGACCAGCTGCTTGATAGGCAAAAGTGGAGTCATAGAAGCGATCACACAAGACAACTTTGCCCGCAGCTAGAGCTGGTCGGATAACCTCTCCTACCAGCTGGGCACGACTTGCTTCATAGAGCAACAGCTCGCATTCATCGCACATCATGCCGTTTTCTGGATTAAGTACCACGCCTCTAATCTGCTCAGAAATAGCAGTGCCGCCAGGCTCACGAACAAAGACCACGTCAAAGCCAAGAGCTTCAAGATCTTCTCGCAGAAGAGAAGCTTGTGTTGACTTACCACAGCCATCAACGCCTTCAAGCGTGATAAACAAGCCTTGAGATGTACGTGCGTCTTTGTTCATGCTTCCCTCCCTCTTAACTATCTCACGATACAGACAGATTGTGTTTCTCGCCATGAATATTCTAAAGGTTTTGCGCATTTCCACATGAAGAGCGCTCAAAAATGGGTAAAAATACGTATGGAGCGGGCGTTGGAGAGGGACGCTCGTTCTTCCGAAAACGGTGCACCTCTCGATGCACCGTCATACGTTTACTTTTTTGCTGCCTTGGTGGATTTGGTGCCCTTAGTACTCTTACGAGCGCCTCTACGCGAGGCAGTTTTCTTTTCTTTACCAGGGCAATCATAGTTTGGACAAAGCTTCCAAGGACCACGCTGAGTAGTAACAACCACCATAGGAGCACCGCAGTCTGGGCACACCTCATCGGTCTTCTCGAGCTTTCCACGAGCAGGCAGAGGATAGCTGGTCTCGCACTCCTCGTAGTTGGTGCAGCGAATAAAACGCTTACCCGTGCGCTCTGACTTATGAGCTACCAGATCCCCATGCTTGCCATTAGCCTTACAGGTTGGGCACTCGCCCACAATAAGGTCTGGCTCCGCATTTGTAGGACAAGCAGGATTAATGCAAGTCTCATACGCGCGCTGTCTAAACGGCTGAACCTTTACGCGAGGGGCACCACACTCGGGGCAAACGCCAGCCTCTCCCTCAAGCGGCTCCACGCGTCCCTGAGGCAGTGGATAGGTAACATCGCAGTCTGGCCAACCCATGCAGCCAACAAAGCTTCCACGGGTCTTCAGAGAGCTCTTAGCAACCAAGTCTTTGCCGCACTTAGGGCAGGTTCCCACCTTCGCGTCAGCAGTAACCGCATCTGCAATAGCCTCAGACAGGTCTTCTTTGTGGTCAATGAGCGTATCAATCATGCCTGCAAGTAAAGCTCTTGAGTGGGTAACAACGCCATCACGCGTATCCTTGCCCTCAGCAACGCTTGTCATATCGGACTCAAGCTCTGCTGTCATATCAGGCGAGGTAATGTGTGGTGCAAACTGCGAAAGTGCATCAACAATTGCCATACCAAGCTGACTGGGCTCAACAGGATCATTTTTGAGGTATTTACGCTGGTAAAGCGTATCAATAATGGAGGCACGCGTAGACTTTGTGCCTAGACCGCGTTTCTCCATCTCTTGAATAAGCTTGCCCTGGCTATAGCGAGCAGGCGGCTCTGTCTGCTTAGCGTCAAGCGACAAAGACTGAATAGAGACAATCTCTCCCTCGCCGACATCAGGAATCTGATCGTCTTTTTTAAGGCCGAAGGGATAAATCTCTCTAAAGCCTGGCTCAGCCAGTACGGTTCCATTTGCAACAAACGGCTGACCAGCAACATCAAGCGTGATCTTAGTGCCGCTCATAGTAGCTGGACCCATAAGGGTTGCGAGGAACCTTCGAGCAATCAAGTTATAAAGCTTCCAAGCTGCAGGCTGCAAAGCATCTGGATTTGCAGCTGCTGTTGGATAAATTGGTGGGTGGTCAGTAGACTCCTGCTTACCACGAGTGGCATGAAGCTTTGACTGACCCAAAAGCTTTTTGCAGGTAGGAGCATACTGAGGAACTGCAGACAGCGTACGGACACAGTCCTTCAAGTCAAGCGAACTTGGGTAGACCGTGTTATCAACACGAGGGTATGAAATCAAGCCGTCCATGTACAGAGACTCTGCCAAACGCATAGTTCTAGCTGGCGAGATACCCTCTGCAGCTGCAGCTGCCTGCAGCGACGTGGTGTTAAACGGAGCTGGTGGCTGCTGCTTTCTGCTACGAGACTCAATCTCGACAACCGTTGCCTGCGTCTGATCTTTAACAACTGCGTAAGCTGCATCTGCTTCAGCTTGATCCCAGAACCTTGCGGTCTGATGAACCATCTTAAAGGTTGCATCCGCATCATCTTCTGGAGCAGCAACACCAGAAATAACCCAATAATCTTCTGGCTTAAATGCCAAGCGCTCACGCTCGCGCTCAACAACAAGTGCCAGCGTAGGAGTCTGAACACGACCAGCAGAGCGCGTATTGCCCAGACCTCCAAAGCGTGCAGTGGTCAGGTAACGGGTCAGTACAGCACCCCAAATGAGGTCGATATACTGCCTGGACTCACCTGCTGCAGCCAAGTTGTAATCAAGATCCACCAGGTTATTGAAGGCAGTCTCAATCTCTGTCTTAGTAAAGGCGGAGTAGCGTGCACGAAATACTGCCAGATTAGAATTAACCGAGAGAACCTGTGCCAGCGCATCAGAGCCAATAAGCTCTCCCTCGCGGTCAAAGTCTGTGCCGATAATGACAGACTCTGCCTTCTTAGCAAGGTTCTTGAGGGCGCGAATAATTTCTTTTTCTGCAGGCTGTTTATCTACAGGAGCCCAAATCAAATAGGGCAAGCTGGGGATTTTCCAGCCCTTAAGGTCAACGCCATCTGCCATAAAAGGCTTGCGCTTAACCTTATAAGGAGGACGCTCAAGGCCATCTGGAACATCTGCAGGAAGGTGTTCCCCTTCTGCAGTTTCTCCATACCAGCCCTCTTCCTTGTCAAACTTGAGAGCCAAAGGAAAATCCGGCTGCAGAATATGACCACGAAGACCAATAGCGACATGGTCTTCTCCGCCACGTCTAAAACGATAAACAGGAGTGTTGTATACCTTGTCTGTCTCAGGCTTACCCGATTCAGACAGAAGGCGAGCAATCTGCTGCGCTGCGTCGTTTTTCTCGGTAACAACTAAAATCAAAGAACAACACTCTCCAAAGTAAAAGCGGAATTACTAGATTTTGTCCAGCTCGTGCTGCTCATAGTCCTCGCGGCTCCACTTAAGAGCAGCCTTGCCATCACGAGCAATAATGACGTAACGAGCAACTGCCAGAGCAACTTCGTACAGCAGGATAAGAGCTGCAAACATCAAAATCATGGTGACAGGCGATGCGTCAGGAGTAACTACTGCAGAGAGAACCATCAGTCCAACGTAAACATAACGCCACTGCTCACGCATATCCTTGTAAGGAACAAGGTGAAGAATAGCCAGGTAGAAGATAACCAGTGGAAGCTGGAACGCAACGCCAAAGCCAATCTCAAACATCATAATAATGTTGAGATAATCGCTTGCTTCGTTAATGGTTCCTGCAAACTCCTGCGACTGGCCAATCATCCAACCAATTGCAGTGTTCAAAATAATAAAGTAGCAGAACAGCATACCCAAGAAGAACAAGGTAATCATGGCTGCCACGGTAGGAACAACCCACTTGCGCTCTTTAGCGTTAAGCGCAGGCAAGAAGAAAGCCATAATCTCCCAGATGATAATAGGTGTACAGATAATCACCGAGAAGAAGAAAGCTACCTTAAACCTGATACTAAAGCCGCCAAGGACCGAGATAACCGTAAGCTTACCATCGGTTAAAAACTCCCTGATAGGGTCAATCAAAATCTCAATTAATGCAGGTGTTGCAAAATAAATAATGATTGCAGTAACAAAAAGCGAAACCACCACAATGGTCACGCGGCGACGGAGTTCTCCCAGGTGATCAAAAAGTGGCATACGAGCTGGAGTAATAGGCATTACACACGAAAGCTGGACTTATGCGTCCTGGCTTTCTCCCTCCTCTCCAGCAACTTCTTCTTTCTTGTCTTCTGCCATAGAGCGAGAAGAACGTGCAGATCCAAGGTTATAGAGGTCTTTTGCAGATGGAGCTGCAGCAGGAGTTTCTTCTGCAGCCTTAGGTGCCAGGTGCTCAGTTACCTCTGTAGAATCATCGGAGAAAGCAACAGAAGGCGTAGCTTGTGGTGCAGCAGGAGCTTCTTCAGCAGAAGTGGCCTCTGGCTGCTCAACCGCCTGTGTCTGCTCAGCTTGCTTACTCTGCTCAGCCGCCTCAGCAGCAGCCTTCTCAGCTGCCTCACGCTCTTCCTTGAGGCGAGCACGACGCTCAGCAAAGGTCTCCTGATGGTCAGTATCCTCGCGGTCAGCATCAGATGCAGCATTTTTGAGCTGCTCGGAGCGCTTGGGCTTCTCGTGAAGTGCATCCGCTGCAGGATCAAGTAAGTCTGCACGGACAACTTTATTAAAGCCCTCTTGAGCGTTCTGGAACTGTCTGAGAGCACGACCAAGCGTGCGGCCCATACCAGGTAATTTATCAGGACCAAATACTAAAAATGCAAAGAGCAAAATTAGTACGAGCTCTGTTTCTCCAATGCCAAACACAAGCAATACCTTTCTGGAACAAACATAAACAAGCTCTTTGAACCGTTTCTCAAAGAGCTTGCAAGTTACCAAACCTACTTGCGAACGTTAAGGTCTTTATCGACCCCAAGAAGCGAAAAGACACGCTCCACGTTTTTCTGAGGATTTGCAACAACAAGCACAGAACCACTCTCTTGTGCTCGATGTGCGGTACCCACTAAAACGCCAATGCCCGTCGAATCAATATAAGCTACCTCAGCAAAATCAGCTTCAACTTCTTTTGCTCCATCGGCGAGCGCGGTATCCAAAGCATCGCGAAGCTCAGAGGCGTTTGATACGTCTACCTCGCCCTCAATGCGAATAATGGCCTTTTCATCTGTAATTTCAGAGCTTATCTCTAGTGCCATAACTCCTCCTTACTTAGTGTTATTTGAAGAGGTAGAGGTGTTTCCGTTTAATGCGTCAAGAACTTTCTGTGCATTATCCCTCACACCGGCGCTATTATCGGAATCTTTCTCAATTGCCTTCTGCAGTGCCTCTTTTGCAAGATCTACTTGATCAGTAACACGATACATCATTCCCAAATTAAGCCAACCGTTAGCATAGTCTGGAGAGCGATCCGTTACTGCCTTAAGTGCCTCAACAGCACCTGTTTGATCTCCTGCGTAGAACTGCGCAATGGCCCTATCAACACGGACTTCATCAGAATCATTTGAAGCAAGATACGTATCGTACTCAGCAATTGCTTTGTTAATCAGCTGCAAAGACTGCTTCTGAACAGAATCATCTTGAGAAGAACTCTTAAGCGCCATTCCCCAACCTAAATACGTACGAGCTAAATCAAGATGTGCTGGTAGATTATCTGGATTGGACTGAATAGCAGACTCTTTTTCTTCTGCCTGTTTCTGATAGACCTGGTTAATAGCCTCAGGAGAATTTTGCTGAGTCTGATGCTGCTTTTGCGAGTTAGAGAAAATGCTGGCAAGAGAAGGCAACATCATAGAAATAGCAATAAAGAGCGAGAATACTCCAATAGCAATCTTCATGCCTGTAGAAGGACCTGGTTTTTTAGGAGCCTCATCGGGCTTGCGGTCCTTTGCCTTCTTTTTTGCGGTCTGGTTTGCCATGGCAACCAGCTCTTTTTCTGCCTTCTGTTCTGGTGTAAGTTCTGGCTTTGAAGTATTAGTTGGCATTCAACATCCAATCGCTTTTTCTAAACATAGTTAATCAAGATACGGCAGAATGGGCTTACTTTCAAAGTAAATACCAAAGTTACACAAGCTATCCCCAGACGCTCTGACCACGATCAACTTTTGCTAGTCGAGCACTTACCTGTTTAACAGCAACAATAAAGACATCAAGCGCCGCATCAAGCTCTTCCAGCGTTGGGTAACTTGGAGCAATTCTGATATTAGTATCAAAGGGATCCTTGCCACTTGGCCACGTAGCACCTGCAGGCGTCATGGTAACGCCAAGCTCATGTGCGCGAGAAACAATTGCGCGCGCAGAGCCAACAGGACCATCAAATGAGACAAAGTAGCCGCCCTTAGGATGAGACCAGGTTGCAACAGCTAAATCGCCCAGTCCTTCCTGCAGCTTGTGTTCCACCAGATCAAAACGTGGTCGGAGCAGTTCAGCATGCTTTTGCATATGAGCTTCAATGCCGTGCGCATCTTTGAGGAAACGTACATGCGCCAGCTGAGAGATCTTCTCGGGAGAAACACGAGCAACCTTGAACGCGCTCTGGATTTCTTTAATGTCTGCAGGACTTGCGGCAACCCATGCCATGCCTGAGCTTGGGAAGGTTACCTTTGCTGTTGAGGCAAAAGCAATAACCAGGCTCTTTTGAGCATCGTCTGCAGCAACCTCTGCAAGTGCATCAAAGATATTGAGGAGCTGAGGAGCCTCAGATTCTGGTATAAAGGCGTGAATTGCGTAGGCGTTATCCCAGAAGATTCTAAAGTCAGGAGCAGCGGGTTTGAGGTTTGCAAACGCACGAACAACCTCGTCTGAATAGGTGATACCGGTGGGATTAGCAAAACGCGGTACGCACCAAATTCCCTTAACAGAGCTGTCGTTCTCAACAAGCTCCTTGACCACGTCCATATTTGGACCATCTTCAGTCATAGGTACGGCAACGTTTTCAAGTCCGTAATGCTGTGTAATAGCAAAATGGCGGTCATAGCCTGGAGCAGGGCACAGGAACTTAAGCGTGGTACCCTGAGCCTTTGCAGCCGCCATCTGCTCTGCCCAAGAAGACTGACCAGCAAGACCGTGGGTTACGGCATGAGAAATGATGTCGTGCATAAGGTTAAGGCTAGAAGAGCCGTTTACGATGACCTGATCAGCAGGTACGCCTGTGAGCTCCGCAGCGAAGGCTCGCGCAGAAGGAAGACCCCAAGGGTCTCCATAGTTGTCTGCAAAAGAGCCACTGTCAGTCAGATCAGAAGTAGAGTTCAGCTCGTCAAGCATAGGCTTAGACAACGCCGTCTGTGCAGGGCTTGGCTTTCCGCGAGCCATATCAAGCTTGAGGTTTTTCTCGCCAAGTGCACGAGCTTCTTGTCCAATAAGCTCAAGAGCCTGGTTAAGCTCAGCATCGCTCATCTTTTGATAAGCGTTTTGCTCAGAGGTTGACTTTGGCTGGAACAGCTCGCGAGAAACTAGCTCAAACATGACACTCCCCTTTTCGGTCTCTGCGTGATACAAAGTATAGGTGATTTAAAAATCAACGCGACAAGGAGAATCATGGCAAATTCTGCACAGCCTGGCATGCGCTCAGAGGCATATGGCGAGCTCCAGCACCTTGTTGATAATCTTTATAAACGCAAACCTTCGGGCACAGTCACTAAGGTTGACGTGCTGATTCAAGCTGAAGTAGACGATCTTGAAGAAGATTTGCAAGAAGTTATTGAGCTGATTCCATCGGGCACATACGTCCGTGCCCGTCTCTGCGATCAGATTAACTCAATTGTTACGGCGCACGGTTGGGGTTTTACCTACGGCACGGTTGAGTAGAAAGAGTCGTACGTCTCATTAGGTTCATTCTTGTACGGCGTCTTCCCTTAAGCCGCTCTGCCTTTGGTGCTTATAGAACTCTGCAATATTTACAAAAAGTAGGCCCAAGATTGCAGAAGCAAATGATGCAGCAAGAACGGCTACCTTAGCTGCAAGAATCTCTCCTGCGTCTGGGAATGCAAGGTTAGAAATAAGAATAGACATGGTAAAGCCTAGGCCACCCATAAGACCTACGGCAGTAATCTGTATCCAGTCAACTTTTGCAGGAAGCTTGCAAATCTTACATTTGACCAGCAACAACGTTACAAAAATAATTCCCAGTGGCTTGCCCAGGACGGCACCAAAGAAAACGCCATGTGCAATAGAGCTGCTCAATAGAGCGCCAAAATCTGCTCCTACCAGCGTAATCTGCGCGTTTACAAACGCAAAAATAGGCAGAACTACAAAGTTTACAAAGACAGAAATATAGTGCTCAACACGCTGAAGCGGTGGAGTTACGTGGTGCATGACCTGCTCGATGGAGTTAGCGCCATGTGTAAAGTCATGCTGACCCAAAACGTGATGCTCATCGTCGTAGTGATCGTCAAGCTCGCGAGCACGTCTTGAAAGCCAGCTTCCCAGCTTGCTCAAGCGAACATCAGAGTGAGATGGCAAGAAGAAGGCAAGAAAAACGCCTGCAAGGGTTGCATGAATTCCCGAGTGGTACATGCAGACCCAGAGAACCAAACCAACAAGCAAATAAGGACCGGAAGAATAAATCTTTAAGCGATTCATTCCCCACAAAATAACAAGAACACCAAGAGAAGCTGCTAACCAGGCAATATTTGGCGTGTGACCATAGAAAAGCGCAATGACCACAATAGCCAGAATATCATCAGCAATTGCAAGTGTTTGGAAAAAGACCTTTGTTTGCGGACTAATTCTGTTGCCCAACAGCGACATAACGCCAAGCGCAAACGCAATATCGGTTGCAATTGGCGTTGCCCATCCATGAGGGGCAGTGCTTGCGTTAAGCGCCAGATAAATAAGGGCAGGAACTGCAACGCCACCAACAGCCGCAAGCATAGGAAGCATTGCCTGTCTTGGCTTTCTGAGCTGGCCAACAGTTACTTCATACTTGAGCTCAATGCCTACAAGTAGGAAGAAGATTGCCATAAGGAAGTCATTCACAAAGGTTTCTAGAGCCATATGCGCATGAATCATTCCAAGCGAGAAACTCATTTGGACTTCAAGAATTTCTCGAACCACCTCATGAGCAGGTGAGTTGGCAACTACAAGTGCAATAAGAGCCGCAAGCACCATGACTGCTGCTGCAATAGTGCTGTTAGAGGTGATTTTCTTTAGAGAAGAGCGCTGACTAATTCTTCTTACAACTGCGGGCTCTCTATAAATACTAGACATTATCTGCCGTTCTCTCTTTATCTAAATGGTATTGACCGTTAGCTATGAAAGTTTTTCTCGATGTATATGCCTAGTGTACCGTCTACCTACCGTTGAGGGCAACTTGTCATATCTCAAGAAAACGGGGTATATCTCTATGTAAAATGTGGGTAATAGAAAGTCAACGTTTAGCTACTTGTAGCACGTATATATTTGGAGCGGATAATGGACACTAAACGAATTGCCATCATCACAGACTCAGGAACTAATGTCCCACCTGATTTTGTTGCTGAACACAATATTCGTATCACCCCACTTCGCATCAACTATTCTGACGGCTCTTCCTATGAGTCTGGTATCACCATTACGCCAGCTGAGCTGGTTGCTCGCTTTGAAGAAGAGGTTCCAAAGACTTCGCTTCCTTCTCCTGAAGGAATTAAAGCTGCCTTTGATGATGCAAAAGCAGCAGGTTACGAGGGTGCTGTTTACGTTGCTATCTCTTCTGGACTTTCTGCTACCTGCGATACTGCTCGCATGATTGCAGAGTCCATTACAGACTTCCCTATTTATGTTGTTGATACCAAAAACATTGGTATTGCTTCCGGCCTTATTGTTATTGAGGCTCAACGTCTTATTGAGCTGGGTCTTTCTCTTGAGGAGATTGGCGCCAAACTTGATCAGGCTTCTCTGAACACACGCGTATACTTCTCCGTTCCAAGCCTTGAGTATCTACGTAAGGGTGGCCGCATTTCTGAGGCAATTTATCGTATTGGCTCTATGCTTAACATCAAACCCGTTCTTACCTGTGACGAAAATGGTAAATACACCATTGCAAAGAAGACTCGCGGTTGGCAGAAATCTCTTGCGGGAGAGATTGCGCTTGGATCAGCTTTTGCTCAGCAATTTGACCACGTTCATGTGGGAATTTGCTGTTCAGCGCCTAATATCATTTACTCCGAAATGGAGGCCATGATTAAAGAGGCAATCCCTAATGTCACCGACTTTAGGTATGTCGAGGCCGGCTCGGACCTTGTTGTCCATACCGGACCAGGCCTTGTTGGCTTTGGTATCCTCGGCTACTAATAAATAACTCCTTCAGCTAAGAACAGCCGTCTATCAGTGAACTGCCTCCCATTTCTCGTGTCTAAGAAATGGGAGGCAGTTCAAAACACACCTAAGTCAGATAATCTGTTAAAAAGACGTATACATTACGCTGAAAATACCTCTAACGCGCAGATTATCGTCATTAGATGTGTAAAATGCCCGCAATTGAGCAGAATATCTGACTTAAGTGTGTTCCTTAGGGACGGAATTTACCTATAGTTAAATCTTTTATATGATGCTATTCATTTTCTAGCATATTAGATGTAGTTTATGCATAGAGATGCATATCGGGTAGTGCGATCGCCTAGCTGCCTGGCTATCTTGGTTAGGAACATGTCGATTCTTCGGCAGAACCTACCAAAGCTGTGCTATTTTGTGCGCCAGGTCTAAAAGCCAACGCTAACACGCTGCAGAATCATAATCACCCGCATATGAACTGCCTCCTATTTCTCGTGTCCAAGAAATGGGAGGCAGTTCGCAGGCGGCTGTTTTCTTGTATCAAACATGTAGGGCGAGAAGGGCTTCTCGCCCTACACGTTTAGGGTTACAGCAATGGCTGATCTGCGAAGAAACCTTGGTCGTCAAGAAGATTGGAGCTGTCAGCAGCCTCAGTAGCCAGCTGATCGCAGCACTCATTAAGCGGATGACCTGCGTGACCCTTGACCCACTTAAAGCTCACCTCATGATCTTCCATGGCAGCAAGTAAGCGCTTCCAAAGGTCTACGTTTTTAACAGGCTCTTTAGAAGCTGTCTTCCAGCCTTTTCTAATCCATCCCGAGACCCATTTTTGATTAAATGCGTCAACTACGTACTTGGAATCGGAATAAAGCTCTACCTGACAAGGACACTTAAGGGCCTCAAGTGCAACAATGACGCCAAGGAGCTCCATACGGTTATTTGTAGTAGTTTTATAACCCTGGCTGAACTCTTTTGTGTGCTGCTGGCCGGAGGGATCAGTGTACAGAAGCACGGCCCCATAGCCACCAGGACCAGGGTTTCCTCGAGACGCACCGTCTGTATAGACTGTGACGTGCATGTATGAGGTTGTAGCCTCCATACCAAATCTCCTCTAGAACGTGTTGCTTACGTGTTTACTTTGCCTCGGCCCAATTGGAACCATAGCTGACATCGGCAATTAGAGGAACACGCAGGGTAACAACGTCTTCCATGGTCTCTTTTACCAGTTTAGAGACTGTCTCAATCTCTGACTCTGGAACTTCCAAGTCAAGTTCGTCGTGAATCTGAAGAATTAGCTTTGACGTAAGGCCTTCATCACGCAGGCGTTTCTCGACATTAATCATTGCAATTTTAATAATGTCTGCAGCACTTCCCTGCATAGGGTGATTCATTGCAGTGCGCTCACCGAAGGCAATGAGCTGGCGATTTGACTGGTTGAACTCTCTAATGTGGCGCTTACGACCATACATGGTAATCGCATAACCAGTCTCGTGAGCAGTGCGGACAGAATCGTCAAGGTATGCTCGAACACCAGGATATGCGTCAAAGTAGCGGTCAATCATCTCTTGTGCTTCCTTACGGGAAATCTTAAGAGACGTTGCCAGACCAAAGGCCTGCTGACCATAGACAATGCCAAAGTTAACTGCCTTAGCGCGGCTACGAAGTGCCGGAGTGACCTCTTCAACAGGCACACCAAAGACACGGGCGGCAGTTGCAGCGTGGAAGTCAGCACCAGAGTTAAATGCTGCTACCAGGTGCTCGTCAGCCGAGAGATGCGCAAGCAGGCGAAGCTCAATCTGAGAGTAGTCGCAGGCGAGAAAAACGCTGCCCTCGGGAACGGTAAAGGCAGTGCGGACACGATGTCCCAGCTCAGAGCGGGTAGGAATGTTCTGCAGGTTTGGATCAGAGCTGGAAAGCCTGCCCGTTGCAGCAACGGTCTGGTTGAACGTGGTGTGAATGCGCTTATCGCCACGAATAAGTGCAGGAAGCGCATCGAGATAGGTTGATTTGATCTTGGCGCGCTCGCGATACTCAAGAACGTCAGCAACAATCTGGTACTCCTGCGCCAGCTCTCCTAGAACTTTTGCGTTGGTGGAGTAGAAACCAGTGCGCGTCTTTTTGAGACCATAGGTTGGAAGTTTAAGCACGTCAAACAAGATATGAGAAAGCTGGCTTGGAGAATCCAAGTTGAAGTCCTCGCCTGCTGTCTGGTGAATGCTTGCCACGCGCTGCGCAATATCTTCCGCTAGCTGGGCAGACTGCTGGGCAAGTTTTTGAGGATCAACGTAGAGACCACGACGCTCCATCGCAGCAAGTACAGGTAGAAGCTGCATCTCTAGTGAAGTAAAGAGCTCCAAAGAACCGTCATCTTCAAGCTTTTTAGTCAGTACAGGAAAAAGGGCTTTAGCAGCTACTGCTCTTAATGCTGCTGCAGGAATCTCATCTGTAGGCTCAGGAAGCTCAGAACCAAAGTACAGTTCAACCAAGCCATTAATATCAAAACTTGAACGATCAGACTCAAGCAGATAGGCAGCAACACCCGTATCAAAGAGTCGGTCAGAATCGATAGTCTCAATATCCATCTTCTGTGGCTCGGACGAATCAACAGGGCTTACCTCGTGTAGCAGCGCCTTGACATCGTCTGCAGCAACACGGGCTTCTCGCAAAATACGCAAGAGTGCTGCGGTGGCGTTTTCTCCCTCAAACTTAAGAAGTGCCTTTTCTGTAGACACCCAAAGTGTGCGAGAAAGGCTAAAGAGCGCTCCAGCGTCCGCCGCAGAATCCTGGGCAACACCAATCCACTCCTGATTCTCTAGAGCAGCAGTAAGTGCGGCAGATGCGTCTCCTGCCTGCAGATACTCTGAAGGAATAGGGAGTGCAGGTGTAGCAGAGGCGGTTTGTGCAACTGCGCCAGCAGCAGAGCCACCGGCCATGCGAGCAAGCCTTGAGGTCATGCCCGTAAAGCCCAAAGCCGAGAAGGCCTTGACCACGTCATTTGGATCAAACGTTGGGAACTGAGCATCGTCTAGGTTGATATCAAGCGGCGCATCAGTGCGAATAGTAGCAACCTTACGGGAGAGCAGCGCGTCATCAATATGCGCGCGAAGGTTTTCTCCCACCTTACCCTTGACCTCGTCAGCATGGGCAATAACCTCATCAAGCGAGCCGTACTCCACAATCAGAGCAGCAGCTTTCTTGGGGCCAATTCCAGGAACGCCTGGAATGTTGTCAGAAGAATCTCCCTTGAGGCCATAAAAGTCTGGAACAAGCTCTGGCGTAATACCAGCGTAGAGATCTGCAACAGTCTCTGGCGTCATAATTGAGACATCAGAGACGCCTTTGCGCGTAGAAACAATCTTGACGTTTTCTGTGGAAAGCTGGTACATATCGCGGTCACCCGTGAAGAGCAGCATCTGGTAACCCTCAGCCTCACCACGGCGGGCAAGGGTACCCAAGATGTCGTCGCCCTCCCAGCCTTCAAGCTGGCAGACAGGAACATCCAGCGTTTTGAGCAGCTCTTTGACTACAGGAAACTGCGCGTGCAAAGCAGGATCCATAGGAGGACGCTGAGCCTTGTACTGAGGCAACATATCAATGCGAACCTGTGGCTTGCCCTTATCAAAGGCACAAATGACACCATCTGGCGAGAAGGACTCAACAAGCTTGATAAACATGTTAAAGAAGCCAAAGAGCGCTCCTGTTGGCGTTCCATCTGGCGCCGCCATAGGCTGACGGATTGCATGGAACGCTCGATGCATGAGCGAGTTTCCGTCAATAACAGCAATAGTTCTGCGTGGTTTAGCTGCATCTTCTTTAGCTGACGCAGCGTCGTTTTGATCTGTAGTATCAACTGGCATAGTAGTATCAGACATACCTGCTCCTCTTAGTTTGTGTGCCTCTATTGTACTAAGACTTCCTCCGCTTATGCGCGCCAGAGCCCACGGAAACAAAGCCCACATCTCTTCTGGCGACGGCTAAAATTTTTGTAATCGTTATGTTTCTGTTTGCATCCTCGCCACCCTCTCAGTGGCAAACGTGCGAAAATAACAACCAACATAACGTGTCCAGCACGCGAGAAAACAGACTAACTGCCAGCATTTACCCACAAGGAGGGGCTGTGGCTCACGACAAAGTTTCTCAGGAATTTGGCTCACTTCTCTTTACCGACGCAGACATGCAAGAACGCCTGCCAAGGCCAACGTACAAGAAACTTCGTAGTGTCATCCAGGACGGCAAGCCGCTTGACCTCGACATTGCAAACGAGGTTGCGCATGCCATGAAAGAGTGGGCGCTAGAAAAAGGTGCTACTCACTTTACTCACTGGTTCCAGCCTCTCACAGGCATTACTTCCGAGAAGCACGACAGCTTTATGACTCCTCAGGGAAACGGCACTATTTTGATGTCCTTCTCGGGAAAAGAGCTGGTACAGGGCGAACCTGACGCATCAAGCTTCCCTTCTGGCGGTCTGCGTGCCACGTTTGAGGCGCGCGGTTACACGGTTTGGGATCCTGCAAGCCCAACTTTCATCAAAGATGAAGTCCTCTGCATTCCAACAGCATTTATTTCATACACCGGAGAAGCTCTAGACAAGCGTACTCCCCTGCTTCGCTCCCAGGTTGCCCTTGAAAAGCAGGCAAAACGTGTGCTTGCACTCTTTGGACAAGAGCCTTCTCGCGTTGTCACAAACATTGGTCCAGAGCAGGAATATTTCCTTATCAAAGAGGAAGATTTTGAGCAGCGTCCTGACCTTATTCTGTGTGGTCGTACCCTCTTTGGTTGCGAGCCAAGCAAGGGTCAGGAGCTTGACGAGCACTACTTTGGCGCCATTCGTCCAACCGTCAACAACTTCATGAAAGAGCTTGATGACGAGCTCTGGAAGCTGGGCATCCCTGCAAAGACCAAGCATAATGAGGTTGCACCTTGCCAGCATGAGCTTGCACCTGTCTTTGAGCAGGGCGCACTTGCTATTGACAACAACCTCCTAACCATGGAGAAGCTCAAGCTTCTTGCAACCCACCACGGCCTTGCCTGCCTCGAGCACGAGAAACCCTTTGAGTACGTCAACGGCTCTGGTAAGCACGACAACTGGTCGCTTTCTGCAGACAATGAGAACCTACTTGAGCCTGGTGATAAGCCTGGCGAGAACCTTCGCTTCTTGGTCTTCCTTGCCTGCCTTGTAGCCGCTGTTGACTCACACGCAGACCTTCTGCGTATGTCTGTTGCATCTGCTGGAAACGATCACCGTCTTGGTGCAAATGAGGCTCCACCTGCAATTGTTTCCGTCTTCTTGGGTGCTGCGCTTTCCGTAATCGTTGATGACCTCATCACAGGTTCCGACGTCCACGGTGCAAAGCGCACTCGTATGGATCTGGGCGTACCAACACTTCCTGCAGTTCTTAGGGACAACACAGACAGAAACCGTACCAGCCCCTTTGCGTTTACTGGTAACAAGTTTGAGTTCCGCATGTGTGGCAGCCAGCAGAATCTTTCTGACCCTAATGTTATTTTGAACACCATTGTTGCTGAGCAGTGTGACCGCTTTGCAAATGACCTTGAAAACGTTTCTGGGGAGAACTTCACTAAGGAAGCCTTGAGCTGGGTTATTGACACCTTTAAGGCTCACGAGCGCATCCTCTTTGAGGGCAACGGCTACTCAGGCGATTGGGAGAAACTTGCCGAGGAGCGCGGTCTTCCAAACCTCCGCACCACCCCTGAGGCACTCCCTGCAATGGTTGCTCCAGAAAACATTGAGCTCTTTGAGCGCTACGGCGTTCTTTCTCAGGCAGAAGCACAGGCTCGCTACATTGCAAAGGCTGAGCAGTACACCAAGGTTCTTAACATCGAGGCTCGTACCATGCTGTATATGACGCGCCACATGTACCTGCCTGCCCTCTTTACCTACTCAAGTGATGTTGCCTCTTCAGTTGCTGCTAAACAGGCCATTGGCATCAAGAGTGCAGCAGAGACAGAGATTGTCGAGAAACTCACCGCAGGTATTGACGAGATTTACGCAGCTACCAACAGTCTTGATGAGATCAACACCACAGCTCACCAGATGAAAGATCAGCCTCAGGAGCAGTGCGAATACTACTGCAATGAGGTTCTTCCAGCTATGGCTCGCCTTCGCAGCGCCGTTGACTCCATGGAGCTCATCTGCGGTCACGACTGGTGGCCGGTTCCTAGCTACAACAAGATGCTCTTCTACGTCTAGTGCTTCATCAGAGCTTCTTGGCGAGAAAACCGGTCTTCTCGTCACTCCACCTTTAAGCAAAACGGCTCAGTTTTGAACTGCGTCCCATTTCTTGGACATAAGAAATGGGAGGCAGTTCATTTACCTGGGCCGTTTTTTGGTGTCCAAATGCTTAACGTATGGAAAGAGCTATGCGTTGACCAACTTGCTGTATACAGCGTGGACGTCTTCCAGCTTGATGAGATTGCCTTCTGCGTCGGTGGGAGCAGGAGCTATCTGCATTGATTCGCTCACTGCTGTCAAATTTAGGCGGCTTGCATACCAAGGAGTTGGCGTTCCCTCAATAACGGGCGAGAAGAACGAGTCCATTTCTCCCATGTGCTCAGCGGAGTCTCGTTTAGTAATAAATTCCTGCCATAAATACGCTGAATACGTATGTTTTGACCCCTGACATACAAATGACCTTATCGTAGAGAAATAAGAAACGCCTGGCAGAATGACTGAAAGATTATCAAAATCGTCTTTAGTAATTGCCCTATACGCAGCGCTCAGCGGACAAACACAAGCCCTATACTTACCAAATCCAGTGTCTCTAATAGCTTGATAGGTGCTCTCAGAAAATGCGTCAACATTTTCAAACAAACTTTGGATAATTTGAGCGCCTTTATCCAGTCCATACTGACCTAAAAAGAGCGATTCAAACTTCTTTCCCGCATACGTAAGTGTAGGGTCAGGAATAACATACCTTCCACGCAGGCCATCTGTAAGAAGATCGGTCCACTCGTGAGGACGCAAAATCTTTTTCTCGTTGAGTCGCTCTTGATTTACAAGCAAAACCAATGGATCTGCAGCATAGGCGTACCAATGTCCAGCGGCGTCAAAAAACTCAGGACGCACGTACTGGTCTGTTGAAGAAACTTCAAACGGCTGACAATATGCGGAAGCATCAAAATTTTGCATGAGAACTTCACTTGCCAGAAAAATAACATCGGGTTTCTCAAAACCCCAATCAGTGTCAGATTTAGTATCAGCAGTTTCAGACTCCGTGCTCTTATCAGAAACGTATGTTTGCTTAATAAACTCCTGAATTTCTTCCTCTGTTGCCTCACCCACCGTAACAGGCAGAGAAAATATTCTTGAATATGTCTCTACCAGGGGCTTTACTGCTTCTTTTGAGGTGCAAAGCAGATTGAGAGAGCTTTCTCGTTGTGCAAGTTGAATGAGTGCTCGAGCATAACCTGGAACTTTTGAGTTAGGACGTGGTGGAAGGAGCTCGTTTTGAACGTAGGAAATTCCGGGGGTCAAAAAATTGACTACCGAAGCAATCACGGGAACTGCAATTGCCGAACCAGCCAAAAGCAAAAAAGAAGTTCTTGTAACAGAAGCGGCAGTTGGTGGAGTGATCTTCTCGTCAGGGTCTTTTGGTCCAAAAGTTTTATGCATCTTCTGGCGCAGACATTCTGGGATAAACTTCACGCTACCTCCTTACCTGCTACATAATCCGTCTGGTCAAACAGATTTTATCCAAAAAAGGCTTTTAGTCCAATCAAGATAAGTACCACGCCACCTACCATCTCGGCACGGTCACCCAATAGCGAGCCAAGTTTTTTGCCAATGAACAGAGCAATGGTACAGAGAATTGCGGTAATAATGCCAAAGAGTGCCGAGGCAACCAAAATATCTACGCTATGCGCCCTAAAACTTACACCAACAGCAAATGCGTCGATTGCCGTAGCAACAGCTTGAAAGAGCAGCTTTCCATAAGAGAGCGTCGTAGCACTTTGCTGGGTCTCTTCCTCATCTTCCTCAAAAGCGTCTTCTTTGAGTGCCTTATAGCCGCTGTACAGCATGTTTGAGCCGATGAAGCCAAGAATAACTAAAGAAACAATTCCTGCATACTTCTCAATCAACTCTGCTGCAATGCCGCCAACAAAATAACCGGCAAGAGGCATGCCAAACTGAAAAAGACCAAAGAAAAGTGGCATGCGCATAAGACGAGAAAACCTATGGTCATCAAAGGCAAAGGTGTTAGAGATGGTGACAGAGAACGCATCTGTTGCAAGCGCCACACCCAGCATTAAAATTTCAAGTAGACCCATGTGTGAGTTCCTAGGTATCATTAAATCTTGTAACACGAAGAAGAAATTTTACCGCCTGCAAGCATTTTTCAGCTACTCTTATATTGAAAAACTACAAGGAGTCCTATGCCTGCTTTAATAACCCACTATCTGTTTGGCGCAGAAGTGGTTCATGATTTACCGCAAGAGCTTGTTGCAACTGACGCAGAGGTCAATGCGTTCTTGCTTGGAAACCAGGGGCCTGATCCTTTCCTGGCTCGTCACCTTGCCTGGCCAAACCACTCACTTGCCTGCAATAGGCTGCATCGTCGTATGCATGCAGACCATATTGTTGACGCATTTTTATCCATTCGCGATGGTGTTTCTCGCCTGCCACAGAGCGACATGCCAGCTGGTCGTGCGTTTGCGCTTGGCCTCTTAGCACACTACGCGCTAGATAGGATTGTCCATCCGTTTGTGTATTCCCAGCAAGATGCACTGATTGAGGCGGAACCATCTCTCAAAAATGCCTACAGAGAGCTCCATCCTATCATCGAAACGGATTTAGATTCATACCTTCTTTGGCACATGCGCCACACTACCGTTGAGACGTTCCCACCAGCTGAGGTGCTTGAAGCTATTGAGTCCACCAAACACGTTGGTGGCGCGCTTTTTTCGCAAGTAGCGCTTCAGGTATTTGGCCTTAATGTTGGCGTTGGTGAGTACGAGAAAGCCCTCCAGGACTACGCTCGCATTTACCACACGGTAGAGCGCACTGATCCTAAGTACACTACCAAGCTTCCTGACGTTTTATACAAGACCGAGAAGTTCATGCGTCCTTCAAACAATTCATACGTTGCCGCAATGGCTCACCGTATTGTTATGACTGAGGACTTCCCTACCGCTAATCTCAAGCGCCTTCCTTGGAAAGAGCCTTACACAGGAGAAATTAAGACTGAAAGTATTCTTGATCTTATGGATGAAGCTCGTGAGTTCTACAAAGAGCTTGTTCAGGCAACTATCTTAGGTCAAAGAATCACCCTGGAAGAGCTAGTCGACGGTATCAATTACATGGGCAAACCTGTTGTAGAAATGGTTGATGACGAGGACTAGCTCGCAGCAAAATACAAATGTGTTGAGCATTCAAACGCGTAAGCAAAAAGGCGACTACCTTTGAACTGCCTCCCATTTCTTGGACACGAGAAATGGGAGGCAGTTCAAAACACACCTAAGTCAGATAATCTGTCAAAAAGACGTATACATTACGCCGAAAATAGCTAAAACATGCAGAATATTTAACTTAGAAGTGTAATATGCCCGCAACTGAGCAGAATATCTGACTTAAGTGTGTTCCTTAGGGACGGAATTTACCTATAGTTAAATCTTTTATATGATGCTATTCATTTTCTAGCATATTAGATGTAGTTTATGCATAGAGATGCATATCGGGTAGTGCGATCGCCTAGCTGCCTGGCTATCTTGGTTAGGAACATGTCGATTCTTCGGCAGAACCTACCAAAGCTGTGCTATTTTGTGCGCCAGGTCTAAAAGCCAACGCTAACACGCTGCAGAATCATAATCACCCGCATATGAACTGCCTCCTATTTCTTGGACATAAGAAATGGGAGGTAGTTCACTCGGTAGCCGCTTTTTTACTAACGCTTATCCACAAACTGATGCATGCTGAAGAAGCTAGTTTTACAGAAGTGCTTCTTCCCATGCAGACTCTTTAAATCCAAGAAGAATAGTATTGCCTGTAACAACCAATGGGCGCTTGACCAGCATACCCGTGGTAGCAAGCAAGTTATAGGCGTCACTATCGCTCATACCTGCATCAAGCTGCTCCTTGATGTTATTATCGCGATATACCATACCTGAAGTGTTGAAGAACTTTCTGATAGAAAGACCGCTTAATTTGTGCCATTCAGCAAGCTCTTCAGCAGTTGGATTCTCCTCTTTAATATCGCGCAGTGTATAAGAAACACCATGCTCATCAAGCCATTTGAGAGCTCTCTTACACGTAGTGCAGCGAGAATAGCAGAGAACCAAAATATTTTTATCTGCCATAGCTATTCCTTTTGGATAGATTATCGATTACATAAACGCAAACTATTTTGAGTAGCAAGCAATCCTAAAAGCAATATTCCTAGAGATATGCCATAGACCATACCAACAAATAGATCATTAACGTTTGATACCACACTCAGGATGATTGCTAAAATCAAAAACATCATTCCAAGAGAAACATACTTGTTTTTTATAAGTTTCATTTGGTCGTCTCCTTTTTACTGATAGTAACAGGGCATTATACATCACCACTTTGTTACTGAACATATACATTTATGCAGGTACCTGTCCTGTTTCAAGAATGTGCTGAAGCGCAGCCTCATCAAGTACGGGAACACCTAAGCTTTCAGCCTTTGTAAGCTTAGATCCCGCAGCTTCTCCTGCCACTACAAAGCTTGTCTTTTTAGATACAGAACCGGAAACCTTTGCTCCCATGGCTTTAAGCTGGGCGCCAGCCTCATCGCGTGTGAAGTGCTCAAGCGTTCCCGTTAAAACAAAAGTAAGTCCAGCAAGCGTCTGAGGAAGCTCGTTTTCTGTCTTCTCTTCCTCAAGCATTACGCCTGCCTGACGAAGACGCTCAATAACGGCAACATTTTCTGGTATCGAGAAGAACTCGTGTACAGACTCTGCAATCTTAGGGCCAATACCTGGGATTTCAGCGATCTTCTCGACAGGGGCTGTAGCAAGCGCCTGGATAGAGCCAAACTCCTGGGCAAGAAGCTCTGCAACGTTAGCGCCAACATGCCTCATGCCAATACCAAAGAGCACGCGACCAAGACCTCTTGTCTTTGATTCCTCAACCTTTGCCATAACCTTCTTGGCAATAGTGTGACCTACAGGGATGCTGTCACCAGAAAGGTGATCTGCAGTATCTGTATCGTACACACGGCCCGTAGGCATGCTGGACAGCGTTTCTTCAGTAAGCTTATCGTAGAAGTCGGCTACATCAGAGAGAACACCCTCTTCAACCATACGGTTAATAAGCTCGTCGCCAAGGCCGTCTATGTCCATGGCCTTACGGCTACCCCAGTGAATCAGACGCTCAACTGCCTGAGCGGGGCAATCAATAGAGACGCAGCGGAAGGCCACCTCTCCCTCTTCCTGAATAACAGGGCTACCACAGCTTGGGCAGGTAGCTGGCATCTGGAACTCAACAGCATCTGCAGGTCGAAGACTCAAAACTGGTCCTACAACCTCTGGAATGACATCTCCTGCCTTGTGGACAATGATGGTATCGCCCTCGCGCACGTTTTTACGACGAATCTCGTCAAGGTTGTGAAGTGTTGCACGTGCAATGGTAGAACCTGCAACAGTAACGGGATCAAACTCAGCAACAGGTGTGAGTACGCCCGTACGACCCACCTGAATACGAATTTCTCGCAAAACGGTCTGCTTTTCCTCTGGTGGGAACTTAAATGCAATAGCCCAACGAGGAGCGCGAGAAGTAAATCCTAGAGCTTCCTGGCTCGCAAATGAGTCAACCTTTACTACCACGCCATCAATGTCGTAGTTAAGATCTCCTCGCTGCTCAAGAGCTTGCGCACAGAAATCGTGAACCTCCTGAGCGCTCAGGCAACGACGGGCATGTGGATTAACGTTAAAGCCGCAGCTACGAAGCCAGTTTAAAAACTCCCACTGACTGTGAACATCAAGAGGGCCTTCGTCGGCTACTGCGTAGATAAAGGTCTCAAGGTCTCGGTGTGCTGTAATCTTTGGATCCTTCTGGCGCAAAGATCCAGCAGCTGCATTTCTTGGATTAGCAAAAGGTTGTTTACCAGCAGCGTCCGCATCCTCATTCAAACGAATGAAGGAGTGCTTTGGCATATAAACTTCGCCACGGACCTCAATACTCTGGTTGAGGCCTCTATTCTCTACCTGCTCAAGACCAGCCAACGCAAGCTCTCGTGGGACGTCAGAGATAGTTAAAACGTTTGCTGTGACGTTTTCTCCCGTGCTACCGTCGCCTCGTGTGGCCGCACGTACAAACTGACCATCACGATACGTAAGTGCAACACCCAAGCCGTCAATCTTAAGCTCGCAGGTATATGCCACAGGATTAGTGAGCGATGCACCAAGAGCTTCATCAGTTCTGGAAAGCCATGCATCCAGCTCTTCCAGATTCATGGCATCGTCCATAGAATACATACGAGCAGCATGCTGAACAGGCTCAAACTGCTCAGAAACATAGCCGCCGACGCGCTGTGTATAGCTATCCTCAGTAACAAGCTCTGGGTATGCTGCCTCAAGCTGCTGAAGCTCAATGAACAGTCGGTCAAACTCAGCGTCAGTAAGCTCTGGATTATCAAGAGCATAGTAGGCATATGCCGCATGGTTCAAGATTCTATTAAGCTCCGCTGCACGAGCGGCATCTTTTGGCGAAAGTGCTGCCATTACTACTCCAAACATAAAAACGTAGGTGCAAGAAAACCTTGCACCTACCAGGTATTTATTTGCGGCCTCTTAAGGTTCTACCAAGGGCCTTAAGGGCTTCTCGCCTTGCGCTGCCATATGGTGCAAGAGGGTCAATAATCTTGCGCAGAGGACTTGCATCAGAAAGCGCACGCTCGTGGAACTCTGTGACATCTGCATCGCTTCTGGCGCCTGGTACCATGTCCTGAATAATAACCTCGTAGAACGGGGTGTTGCGCGCGTACTTCCAGAAATAGGAAGCCATGTCGCAGCTAGCGTTCTGCCAAGGCTTAATAGCGCCAGCAAAGTGAACAATCTTTGGAGCACGACGTGCTGCTTGATAGTCATCAAAGACGCTATTTGGTGCCATTGGATAGAGTTTCTCGGCACGGCCAAAGATATTATGCGTAACGTTCCAGTCAGCTGGTAGATAGACAACACGACCCTGGCACTCGCTGTTCAGAATATCTTGATCGTTGTAGATAAAGATCGGATTGGTTGCAATACGTAACCACTCCGGAACAGTGTGATAACGGCGCAGCTCAGCAGTATTGAAGACCATAACTCCTGCCTGGAAGTAGGCATAAGGATTCTTAAGATTAAGCACGTCAAGGCTGTACTTCATGCGGTCTCCGCCGCGAATATTAAGGTTTGCCAGATAGTCAATATCAAGCGTTGCGGCAATAAGATTGTTGCCCATTCTTACGTCATAAAGCTCTGCGACATTACCGTTAACCACAAGGTCAGAGTCAAGATAGACAACCTTATCGTAAGCAGAAAGAATGTCTTGAGCCAAGAAGCGGAAGTACGTTTCAACACTAATATGAGCGTTATTAGTATCTAGCTTGTAGTCTTTGACCATGCGCCACACGTTATAGAACGTAATACGAGCATTCTTATAACGCGAGAAGTGCTTCTTAACCAGCTCCTGCTTTGATCCGCCAATATTGGTGTTGAGAACGACCACATCGTAGAAACGGTTGGGATCGGCATTTTCAAGCATTGAGCCCATAGCGCAGGTAAGAATTGGAACATAGTTGTTGTCTGCTGCAAAAACAACAGGAACAACGTTCTGGCTTGCAATCTCAGGCTTCTCTTCAAAGAGAGGAATAAACTTCTGACGAGGCTCTGGATTAGTAAAGTGAATGCACTGCAGCTCTTTTACCTTCCAGTTTTTGCCCTCTGTACGCAGCATATGCATACGCCAGATATTAAAGAGGCGCTCAGTCAGATGACCTGGGGTTCTTAGGGCCTCTTTGCTATAGGTAGACATATCAGTACGGGCGGTCCACTCGTCAACAAGTGGGAACACCCATGCTGCATAGCGATCAAAGAGCTCTTTACGCATGATATACATGTTGCAGAAGCACTGCTGATGACCGTTGAGAAAAGCGTTTACGTCCTCTGCATACTCTGGATGACGCTCAACGATAAGCGCAGCCATGGTATCCATATCCTTTGGATGGAGTAGCGGAGCGGAATGGTACTGCTCAAGAGGTGTATTAGCGCTTCCAGGGAATTTGCTAATATCCTTTACCCCAGTGGTAATGAGGTCATAGCCCTCAATGCACTGAGCAATGGTCTGATCATCAAGACCATATTTCTTGATGGCATCCTCATCAATGAAGTCATCCATAACCTCACCAAACGGATTTTCTGGATAAACCGTATCGGTAAAGTTGAAGTAGCGACGATAATGACCAAAGCCAACATAGCGCGCATTGGTGATGTTCTTCCATGCCCAATACTGTGTAGTCATCTCACAGTACATGGGGTTTTTCTCGGTAATGGTATCGCCCTCATCGTCATGGAGCATATACGTAAAACGATTGGTCTTCTGGCCTGGTCCTACCTGGATAGGCTGAAGGTAATTACTTGCGGGAACATCAACATCTTTATGAGAAGTAATCAGAATGCGAATAGGCTGCTGCTCAAACATCTTTACCATGTGCTTTCTCTCTAGATACTCCATGTGCTCATCGGCAATCTGTTTCATGCGAACTGCCCTATCAAACGACAGTCCCTCATCCTGATTCATCAGATCCGCATACTTTTTTGCATACTTTCTAAAGCGATATGCATCGCTGTCTTCTGGAAGCTCAGTACCAGTGGCAATGGCCTCGTATGCCTCATCTCTTACAAAGCGATAGAGCTCTCGAGCAGCTACCGCTGGTCCAAAGAGAATGGCAAACGGCTCAAGGGCTGCTTCTTGATCTTCAGGAGCAAGACGGAATCTCCACTCAGCACTCAGAAGCTCCAACAGTCTATGCTTCATTCCCTTAAAGGAGTTGAGATGCGCAATGTTATCTGATTTGCCAATATAGAGTTCTACCTGGTCAATGTTGTCCAAGAACTGATAGCAGAACTCTCCAAATTTATCTAAAGAAATACGAGAAGCACCAGTTACTCCGATGCCATAGTGGTACAAAAAGCCTCTGCAAGACTCAAAGCCATCAGCGGTCTGAGCCTTATCTGCCAGGATAAATACCTCATAAGCGTCTTCTGCTCTTACCAGGCGCTCCGAAGTCATCTCTGCAAAGGCGGAGCGGAAAAGTTCTCCACGATACAAGCGCTGCGTAGCTCGCCAATCAAGCTTCTGTCCATAGCCCTCATCATAAATAATGCGAAGGATATCGTCACCCTGAGTAAAGTCTGATTGTTGGTTAATGTAGCTCTCAAAAGACTTCGCATCAGTTGGGTCAACGCCATTTTCTGGAATAACAGTAATGCCAAGGTGGAGAATATCAACAGGATTCTTCTCAATATGAGCAACTACCTGCTCAAGAAAATCAGGAGTAACCTCATCATCACCGTCTAGGCAAAAGACCCACTCGCCTTTTGTATGAGCTGCAGCAGTTTTACGTGCCAGATGGAGGCCTTGATTGGTTGGATGAGTGACAACCTTGAACCTTGAGTCATCACCTACTGCTGTAACAATTTTCTCTGGAGTGGAATCTGTTGAGGCGTCATCAACAATAATTGCTTCAAAATCACCAAATGTCTGATTCTTTACACTTTGAATACAACGCCCAATGTATGATTCGATGTTGTATGCAGGAATTACAAAAGAAACCTTAGGCATACCAACTCCTTATAAATAAGCAATCTCAACTATCTTCTATCTTATCTAAAATATGCCTCTCTTGGGCGGGCAAAAGATGTCTACTCGACGCTCTTCAAGCTCTCAACCATATCAATATTTTTGAGCTTAGGTCGCATGGCAACATATACCAACAGCGAGAAGACAAGCGTGAGTCCAAAGGCAAACCAATAGCTTGGTGCATGGATAGCTCGACCAAACATAACAAGGTCAATCTCAGCAGTTTGAACTACAAATCCCTCAAGGTATGTTCCTAGAACAAGTCCAAAAAACGCTCCAAAGATGGCCAACAAAGCAATCTCTCTAAAGACATAGGCATCAACTTCATGACGCGTAAATCCAAGTACTTTGAGGCTTGCAATTTCTCTAATGCGCTCTTCAATATTGATATTGGTGAGGTTATACAAGACGATAAATGCCAGCAGAGCTGCAGCCACAATAAGAATAGCTACAACACGATTAACTACGGCAAGTGATTCTCTATAGGTGCGGATAGCTTCATTGACGTCATCAACAGTTGCAACTCCTGTCTGGTTAATAAGCTTTTCTCCAAATGCCTCTCTCGTTGCTTGATCTTCGGGAAGCGTTGCATACCAGCCGTCCGCTGCTTGATCTTGAATACCTAGAGAATGCCATGCTGAAGGTCCCAGATACAGATACGACCCAACGTAATTCTCGGCAACTCCTGTAACAGTAAGCGTACTTGGCTCGCCAGAAGCGTTTCCGATTCTGTCTTGAGCATAGACCTGAATGGTATCTCCCACGCCTACACCCAGTCGTTTTGCAAGCTTTTCTGTAATTACAACCGAATCTTCTCCAAGCTCTATTGTTTGACCAGAAAGACGATTGCGCAGGGTAGCTAAGCCCGTGAGGTCTTGAAGAGAATTGCTGGTCATAATAGTTGTTCTTGTCAGTGAGCCTGCCTTTTGTGTAGAAGACTCAAGAAGAACGTTTTCTCTTGTTATGCGATGGATATTTGTAGCACCCACCTGATTAAGCTCTGCATTAATCTGATCTACTTCTTCCTCAGAAACATCAGAAGTCATTCCCACTATGTAGTCATAATGCGAAATAGCTGGCCATTGGTTATCAATGATGTCGCTAATGGAATCTCTAAGACCAAAAGCAACCAATAAAAGCGCAGTACATCCAGCAATTCCTACCAGCGTCATAATCAAGCGTCGCTTATAGCGGACAAGGTTTCTGATTGTAACTTTCCACGAGAAAGACAATCTGGACCATAGAGGCTCAACGCGCTCAAGAAAAATCTTTGAGCCCGCTTTTGGAGCTTTTGGAAGCATGAGACTAGATGGTTCTTCTTTCAATGAGGATAAAACAGCAGCCATGGTTGAAAGAAGCGTGATGCCTATACCGGAAAGTCCAGAGAGTAGCGCACTATCAAGCTGAATAGGATAAGGAGCTCCCCCATTTGGGATGGTATAAATTGACCCGTATGCAGAGATAATAACGCCTGGCAACACTTGACTTAAACATGCTATGCCAATAACGGCACCCAAAAGTGAGGCGAGCAAGGCATATAACAGGTACTTTGCCGCAATCTGAGCAGTTGAATAACCAAGCGCCTTATGAACACCAATAAGCGTACGCTCTTCAGAAACCATCCGCGTCATACTGGTAAGTGAAACCAGAGCTGCAACCAAGAAGAACATCAGCGGGAATACATTAGCAATGTCGTTAATACGCTCTGAGTCGGCTTGGTAAGCTGCAACGCCAATTTCTTTTGTACGATCAAGTACATACACATCGGGCTCTTTAAGCTCATCAATCTTCTTCTGAGCTTCATCAAGCTCTTTCTGACCGTCAGCAAGTTGTTTCTCGACCTCAGTGCGTTGCTCCTCAAGACTCTGTCTTCCCTCGTTAGTCTGAGCTTCTGCACTTTGGAGGGCTGTTTGCCCTGCGCTCAGGCGACTAAGCGACGCAGCAAGTTTTTCTTGAGCCGCAGACAGCTGATCTGCAGTAGCACTTCTCGCCTCACTCAAATCCTGACGCGCCTGAGCCACTTGTGACTCTGCCTCATGTAGTTGAGCTGTGCGCTGATCAAGCTCTTCCCTCGCAGCCGCAAGAGTCTGCTGCTGGGTAGCCAATTCTGTCTCTGCAGCCGTAATCTGCGCTTGTGTGGCGAGAAGAGCGTCTACTTGCGTAGTTGACAGACCTAAAGCACTGAGCCGTTGCTGCGCTTCTTCAAGACTTGAAGCGGTGATGCCTTGCGCAGCAAGCCCCGCAAGATACGCATCTCTACCCGCTTCAAACGCACTCTTTTGCTGTGTAAACGTTGCTTGTCCTGCATTATAGGCAGCAAGACCAGCCTGATACTGGGCCTCTCCTGCACTGAGCTCAGCTGTACCCTGAGCTATCTGTGCCTCTGAAGCTGTAATCTGAGCTTCCGCTTGTGCAAATTGCTGCTCAGCACTGTAGCGCGAAGCTGTAAGCTGCTGACGTCCTGTATCATATTGCTTCTGACCATCATCCAGCTTTTGCTGCTGAGCGGAAATTTGTGCCTCCGCATCATCAAGCTTCTTCTGAGCATCCCCTAGTTTATCCGCGGCCTCTTGTCTTGATTGCTCCAGCTTTTGACGAGCCTCATCAACCTGAGTTTGAGCGTCATCTTTGAGCTCTTGCAAACGAAGAGCAGCAAGCGACGGATTCATCTGTGTAATGCGTTCTGCAACGCTATCAACAGCGCTCTGATACGCCGATGAGCCGCTCTTATACCTGGTAGCACCCTGAACTGTCACATACACTTCGGTATAAGGGTCATCATTTGCAAAAGCATCTTCAGTGACATACACAAATTGCTGCACAATGCCATTGCCTAACGATGTAGTACCAAAATTGCTGACATACGGATACGTTGGCGCATTTACAAAACCAACAACCGTGTACGAGCCGCCCTTTAAATGAACGCCGTTTGAAGTATCTGGTAGCTCAATCTGTTGACCAAGACTGATATCAGCACGTTTCTTGGGATCTGCGCTCATCACGCACTCGTAAGGTCCTTGAGGAAGTCTTCCTTCAACCACTATTGGCTGGTTAAGCTCACCGGGTCTAAAAGAACTCACGCGAGCAGTAGATTGCGACGACGTCAGTGTAGCCATAACGTCTACCGTACGAGAAGGCATAACCGTTTCAACACCCTCAACTGACGCCAGGGCAGAAACGTCCTTCTCGCTTAATCCAAGCGTTGAGATGACGCGAAGGTCATAAAGATGCTGGTTTGCATAAAACGCATGAGCCGCTTCTTGCATGTCAGGGCTTGCCATTTTGAGTCCCGCAAAGAAGCCGCAGCCCAACGCCACAATTCCTGCAATTGCAAGAAATCTGGCGAGAGACCCTTTGATGGTCCGAGTAA
>CAURGZ010000002.1:0-99211 GCA_963524285.1 uncultured Atopobium sp. | reverse complement strand
CGCATGGGAACCTCGCCGTTTGAGGCCGTAAGCTTTGACGTCCAGATGGACGATATGTGCGGCATGAGCTTTAGTGCTGTCCACAAGGTCCGCGCTGCGGCATGTGAGCAGCTCGAGGCCGCACTTCTTGAGGAGTACCAGAACCGCGAGCAGAAGATTGCTCCGCTTTCCCGTCTTGCCTATCAAAAGGAGCGAGAAGCCCAAGACAAAGAGAAGCTTTTTGCCCTTGATGAGGCGGCTGCAAAAACAAATGCATCGCAGGCAGAGGTTTGTGTTCTAGTTGAGACTCCCGAGCAGGCACGTGTTGCGCTCAAGGCGGGAGCAAATCGTCTGTATGCAACTACCGATGCGCTCGCAGAGACTTCGTGGCCAGAGGATCTTCTCGCCAAGGTGACCCCATGGCTTGATGAGGTATGTCGCGAGATTGACCATAATCGCTTGGATCCCTACGTTGCTGCAGGTAAGCCGATTGCCGTGGGAAACATCTCCGAGCTGGCGCTGGCCGTTGAGCGCGGAGCCATCCCTGAAGTGCGCGAGTGCATTCCAGTCCACAACGATTACGCTTTACAAGCACTTGCCGACATGGGCGCAGAAGGTGTCTGGCTCAACTCCGAGCTTACCCTCCAAGAGATCTGTCATATGGCGAGAAACGCCTCGATTCCTGTGGGTTATATGGTCAGCGGCCGTATTCGTACCATGACCACTGAGCACTGCATTTTGATGTCTACGGGCAAGTGTATCCACGATTGCGATGCCTGTAAGCTGCGCCTTGAGGAGCATACGCTTAGAGGTATTGATAACGATTACATGCCCGTAAGGACTGACAGACATGGTCGCTCCAAGATTTGGAGCCCCAAGCTCTTTGACGGCGTGCCAGAGATGGCTGAGATGCTTTCTTGTGGTGTGAAGCGTTTTATGGTAGACGCAACGCTTCTAAGCACGGAGCAGACAAGAGAGGCTACCTCTCGCGTAGCTGCAGCGATTGCGGCGACAGTGTCGGGTGCATCATTGCCTGCACGTCTCAAAGATGCTTCAGTTGGACATCTTTTCTCGCCAATTGGATAGTGCAGAAATAAGTTTGGAATTTTGGGTAGGATACCCTTGTTGTAAGTTATGGGCGCATCCGCGCTTGAAGAGTTTGAATAGGAGCAAACATGGCCATTAATCGTGACCTTTTGAATGCAACCCTTGATGTTATTCGTCAGAGCCTTCAGACCGATGGCGGCGACGTTGAGCTTATTGATGTAAGCGATGACGGCACCGTTACGCTTGAGATGACTGGTTCTTGCGCTGGCTGCCCAATGTCTGCATACGACATGTCTGAGGGTATTGAGCGTATCCTGATTGAGCACGTTCCTGGTGTAAAGCGCGTTCAGCCTGCAATGCTGTAAGTTATCGCTCGGCGTCAAAAGTGAACGTTTGACGCTTATCGGTTGTTAGCTTCATGCGCATAAACGTGTTTTTTATGCAGAGAAGTTGTGGTGAACCATAATTGACCTGCGTAATTACAAAATTTATATATCACGTCCCGCACATTATTGTGTAGGGCGTGATATTTTATATAAATGGATAATTAGTTTTTCTGACCATACATTTGTATGACGTAAGAAAGGTGGACGTTGTGGTTCTTTCTGATTGCGACATTAAAGCCGAGATTGCTGCTGGTCGTATCGTTATTGAGCCTCTGTGTGAGCAGAATGTACAGCCTGCATCGGTTGACGTATGTCTTGGCTCAAACTTTAGAATCTTCCGCAATTCTACGCACACCTCAATTGATCCACTTGTAGCTCAAGAGGGTCTTACTGAGTCAATTGATGTTCCTGAAGGAGAGGTTTTTGTTCTTCATCCTGGTCAGTTTGCGCTTGGTACTACGCTTGAGCGCATTGCTATTCCTGACGATATTCTTGGCAAGCTTGAAGGTAAGTCCACCCTGGGACGCCTGGGCCTTATGATTCACTCAACTGCAGGCTATGTTGATCCAGGCTGGGACGGAGAGCTCACACTGGAGCTTTCTAATGTTGCTAATCTTCCAATCATTTTGCACCCTGGCATGAGGATTGGTCAGCTTTCCTTTGAGCGTATGAGCTCTCCTGTTGAGCGTCCTTATGGCTGCAAAGATCTTGGCAGCCATTATCAGGGTCAGCGCGGAGCAACTCCTTCGCATGTTCTTTCAAAGTAATTTTAGTAAGTAGGACGTATTGTGTGGCTTGATGCTTTCTATCATTCATTAAACCCAGTAGCACTTTCTCTGGGTCCATTGTCTATCAGGTGGTATGGTCTGGCATATCTGGTGGGCTTTGTGCTTGCTGGCGTAGTTATGTATAGAACCGCTCAGCGCTGGAAACTTAACGTTACCCTTGATGACGTGCTTAATTTGATGGTGGGCATCTCGTTTGGCGTTATTGTTGGCGCCCGTCTGTTCTACGTTATTTTCTACGGCGCTGGTTATTACGCGGCTCATCCACTTGATGCATTTGCCTTAAGTCAAGGTGGCATGAGCTTCCACGGTGGCCTTGTAGGCGCTGTTGTTGGCGGCTCTATTGTCTGTAAGGCATCGGGCCTCTCTATCCCTACCATCTGTGACCTGGGAGTTATTGGTGCACCGCTTGGTCTTTTCTTTGGACGCTGTGCAAACTTCATCAACGGTGAGCTTTGGGGAAAGCCAACAGATCTGCCTTGGGGAGTAATGTTTGAGACAGGAGGAGCGGTCTACCGTCATCCTTCTCAGCTCTACGAAGCACTTCTCGAGGGCCTTGTGATGTTTGCCATTTTGTACGTCCTTTCTAGGAAGTACCCTCCTCGTCCACAAGGAACGTTCATTGGAACGTTTTTGATGCTCTATGGCATTTTTAGGTTTGTCGTGGAATTTGTTCGTGTTCCAGACGAGCAGCTTGGCTACCTTTTTGGCAGTTTTATTACCATGGGACAGTTGCTCAGTCTGCCTTTAGTTGTACTTGGAATTGTGGTGCTTGTTTTGGCAAGAAGGCTAAATTCACCACAAGTTGGAAGGAATTAGAAGCATGTTTAAAAAGGCGCTCAATAGCCTTTTCTCCATACTTTTAGTGCTTGCGCTCTTACCAGCTCCTGCATTCGCAGAAGCAGCGGGGGAGTTGACCACTACTGCCACTACTGCTACTGCAACCTCCTCAGCAGAGAATGCTCTTACTGCTCAGGACAACGCTTCTGGTACGGTAGAAGCTACAAGTGGTGCAACCACAACCTCTGAAGAGACAGGCCCTGGCGTTGCAGCAACCACAAATGAGACTGACTATCCACACAAAACGCTGGACCAGGCAGTAGAAACTCTGACTAATTCCTTCTATAAGCCAAAACCTCGCTATGGTGTAGATACTAACCTCAACACCATGGTTGCAGAAGAGCTGCGTCGCATTGGTGCTGGAGAGGTTAACGTTAGAGTGGCATCTATTCAGATGTCGTCGACAGCCTCATATGCTCACGCAAGCATTTCTACTGATTTTGCGACTAATGGTTCTATTGAGTACTTCTGGATGGATGCGGCCGGTTTTACTAACCAGAGAAGCACTCTTATCCTCCGTCAGGCAAAAGTTACCTTTGAACTTTCCAAAGATGGCAAGACCGTCCAATATACCTGCAATGTTTTAATTCCTTGGGATGAGGCAAAATCTCAGGCGCAACTTGCTGACGTATCTCAAAACCTTGCGCCATCATATGCGACAGGACAAAATGAATCTTCTGTAACTTCAGACTTTACCCTTCCACATAAGCTTGTTTCCGCAGATGGAAACCAACTTTCATGGTCTAAGGTTACTTGGACTAGCTCAGATACCTCTGTCGTTCGCATTGATGGATATGGCACTGAGCCCTATAAGGCAACAGTTACCCGCGGCATTCGTGACAAGCAGGTCACGCTGACTGCAAATGTCTCTTTGAGTAGCTCAGATGCTCCTCAGACAAGTTATCAGAAAACCTTTACCATAACGGTTCCCGGAGATCCTTCGGCTATTACCGATGCACAGAATAATCTGTTGAGGCGCATTAACAGGCGTTTCTCGGCATCAAGTATTAAAGATGTGTATAGCAATCACTCCATTAATGCTCAGGCGGTTACAGACGACCTGCAGATGCCTACGCCAAAGAACTTTGGCTTGGACGGAAAGCGCTATCAGTTTACGTATACTTCCTCCAATGCTGCTATTACGTTCAATGGCTATAGGGGAACGGTGTACCAGCCTCTGCCTTCTGCTTCCGCGCAGCAGGTAGATATCACTCTGACCGTTACCGATAAAGAAAATCCTGAGGTATCAGTCTCTAAGACTCTTACGGTTACGGTAAACCCGCTTAATCAGGCTGATATTGATGCAGAGCTTGCTTTGATGAATGAGTCTAAGGCTCATTTCTGGGATGCGCTTGCTACTCCTTCTGGTCAGCAGAATAAGCAGGATAGCGTTTCTGAGTCTCTGGCCACGCCAAACAAGTTCTATCGTGCTGCTGACGGCTCTTTGACTTGGTCTTATGATGTTAACAATACCGATAAGACCGCGAGTGGTATTGTGCCTTCGGAGTTCCCAACATACGACCCCATGGGCCCTGCTGATCAGGCGCGCACGTACAGTTCTTCTCAGCCAACAATCATTCAGAACGAGAATCTTGTTCTCGCACAGACTCCTGAGTACAACACGTCTGTTACGGTTTCGGCACTTCTTTCAAGTGCGCGCTATTCTCGCTATGCAAGCTTGTATCCAGATAATGCTCAGTTCCAGGCCCTTACTAATCAGAAGGTCTCTGCCACCTTTACCGTGGCAGGCGAGAAGGGCGCTCGACCTGTAGAGGAAGACCCAGATCCAAGTCAGCTTGTTTCCGTCACTCTTTCTGTAGTAGGTCTTGATAAAGACGGTAAGCCTCAGCACTGGGCTCCTACGCAGACTATTGAGGTTCGTAAGGGTACCACTGCTGACAAGGTAACGTATGACTACCTGAAGAATAATGGCCTTACCTACGATGCAGCGGGCGGTTATTTGTCTTCTATTACGTCGCCTTCACAGGGACTTACGCTTGCAACAGCGCAGGTAGATGGCGCCTATAAATGGTGGCAATTCTTTGTAAACGGTCAGCTTTCGGACAAGATGGCAAACAATGTTACCTTGGACGAAAACACTACCATTACCTGGACATATGGTGGTCAGGATAGCTCCATTCCAACTCCTCAAAATGAGTTAGTCATCAATCCATTTGCTGAGCACCCTAACCACGAGGCATCTTGGAGCGGTTTTGGTAGCGGAAACGGTTCCACTACTACGCAGAGCACCCCCATTAATTCTGCAGCTCTTCGTTGGAGTGTCACTGAAGGAACTCAGAATACACCTGGATTTATTTCTGATCAGGTCATTGTTAAAGACACGGTCTATTACGTAAGCGGTTCTACTCTCAAAGCAGTAGACGCTGCAACAGGTAACCTTATTGCCGAGGCACAGATTGGCTCCAAGGTCTCGTACTTTGCACGTCCTCTGTACGTTAATGGCATGATTGTTGTTGCTACCGATGATGGATGTCTTACCGCATTCTCGGCAACAACTATGGAGTGCATCTGGAAGACAGAGCCGCTGGATACCACCAATGCGCTGCAATCTGTTTCTAGCCTGACGGTTAATAACGGCACCATCTTGGCTGAGTTTACTAAGATGAGCGGATTTGACGCAGCTGGTGGCTACATGGTTGCTGTTGACGCTACAACTGGTGCGCTTCGCTGGAAGCAGAATGCACAGCCTGCAAATATTCCTGGAGCAACCTCTGGCCAGCCTTCAGGTTATTACTGGTCTGGCGCAGCGGCTTCTGGCTCTGACTTTATAATTGGCGACGAGTCCTCCTCTGTCAGGCTTATCAGCGGTACAACCGGTGCCATTGAGGCTGAGCTTAACCTTGGCTCACCAATTCGCGCAGGTATTGTTCCTGTTTCCGTTGATCAAAACGGTAATGGAACCTATCTTGCCGTAACTAGAAATGACGGTACGCTGCACCTGATTAGAAGAAATGGCTCTTCTCTTGTTGAGGAGAAGCAAGTCAAATTTGCATCAGAGTCTACCTCTACACCAACTATCAGCGGTTCTAACGTCTTTGTTAACGGCGTCGATGCTGAGGGCTACGGAACTATCTCTGTGATTTCTCTTGACACCTTTACGGTGATTGACCAGGCTCGTGCTGGCAAGGGTAAGTCTCAGAGCACCCCTCTTGTTTCTGTTCAACAAAACGGTACCTATGCCTACTTCACAGTAAACGGTCTACCTGGTGGCGTATGGGTATACAAGTTGGGCACCGGCCGAGCAGCTCAGATTTACACTCCAGATAAAGATCACCAGAACTACACCACATCGTCGGTCATTGCAGATTTTGAGGGCAATCTTTACTACACCAACGACTCCGGCACGCTTTTCTCGCTTATTAATCAGAAACCTTCTGGCGAGAATACCCAGCCATCTGGAGACATTTTTAGCAGGACAGATTCCACAGCTACAAACGTACCAGCTCAAGATCCTTCATCTCCAGCTGCGCATGAAACTTCCTCGACCACCGCTTCGAGTGCTGGTGAGGAGGTTACAAAGGCTCCATCTGAGAACAAGACTGCAGACACTAACTCTGACGAGAAGCAGCTTCCGCCTACTGAATACCCAAATAAGCAGGCCGCTGCCCCACAGCAGGTGTCCTCTGCGCCTACCATTCCACTTCTGAGTGTCTTTGGTTTCTTTGCTTCTGGTGCAGTTCTTGCAGTGTTTGTAGTGTTGCTTAAGAAAGAAACTGCTGCAATTCACCATGTTTCCAATGGCCGAGGCCAGGTGAGATAGTGGTTAAGCTCACAAGAGAATCCAAACGGATTCTCTATTTGGCAGCATCAATAGTATCTTTTGTGTTCATGCTTTTCTTTGCATGGACATTGATTCAGTATTTCTTTACGCCTGCTTCAAGCACTTCTGCTCAAGAAGCTCCTACCACACAAGGTCAGACGGTAGCAGGTGCTTCTGGCGCGCAAACAGACTCTCAGACGTCACAGACGCAAGGGAGCTCTAGTTCAGATGCTCAATCAAATGCTGATGCGTCTAAAACGCAGGATTCTTCTAATCAGAAAACGTCGGAGCCTTCTAACTCTGGTAACTCAACAAACGCTGTAGCTGCTCCTCATAAAGAGAATAGTGCGCTTTCTGTAAGTGTTACGGTTGACGGTTCTGCAGCCAAAGGGTCTTCATTTACTGTCAACCTCCAGGTGCAAGAGGGTACGTCAGTCTATGACGCGTTGCTTGCAAGTGGAGCCGGGGTAAATGCACGTAGCACGTCGTTTGGTATGTACGTTGCGGCTATTAATGGGCTCGCAGAGCGTGACCATGGTCCACAGAGCGGTTGGGTATATTCAGTTAACGGTGTTCAGCCTAACTACACGTCTGATGCATATGTTCTGCGTGATGGCGATTCGGTTGTTTGGATGTACGTTAACGCGGTGAACTAATGAATCCCGCGCGCACAAGCTTTTCTCGCCTTCATCCACTTGCTACGGTTGTGCTGTTTGGATGCGAGGTTGTGTTTGCCGCATTTTCTTTTCAGCCTCTCTGTGCGCTGATTGCTTTTCTAGGAGCGCAGCTTTGTACAATCCAGTTGTTTGACACCAAACATGCTGTTAAACAGCTTGTTTGGTATGCTCCAATTATTATATTGATGGCAGTAATCAATCCGTTTTTCTCGGCATCTGGGTCTACCGTTTTGTATTCTTTTGGGCACACACAACTGTACGCAGAAAGTCTGGTGTACGGAGTTACCTCAGGTCTGGTGCTTGTAAGTACTTTGAGCTGGCTTGAGTGCCTATTTGCAGTAGTATCGCCGCTCGAGATGTTGCAGCGATCAAGCGTGCGCTTTCCTGGATTACAGCTGGTCTTGAGTCTTTCTGTGCAGCTTATGCCACAGCTACTTTCTGATCTGACAACAGCCCGTCAAATTCAGTCAGCAAATACCGCAGCTAGAAGGTGTGATTCTGCTGTGCAGTCACATCAGCAAAGCCGTGTTCCAAGTCAAAGCCGTCTTTTGAGCGCGAGAAAAACTATTGTGCAATCAGCTGCCACCATTAACGCAGTGTGCATGAGCGCGCTGGAGAAGTCGATGAGTACGTTTCAGTCTATCGTGTCTCGAGGTTGGGGGATGGCAGGGCACAGGAGTAGATGGAGCGCTGAAGTGCTTGACGCCTATGATACTGTGGCGTTGCTGGTATTTACTTTCTTAAGCGTTATAGCTGCGGTTTCTTTGTATATGCTGGTACAAGCCTGGCAGTTTTATCCTACTATGCCAGAGTTTCAGGCGAGCTTTTGGTATCTGGGCGTAGTGCTGTTTACCATTTTACCAGCAATTTTTGTGCGTATTGATACTGTCTTATGGGAGCAGTCTGTATGAGTGAGCATTCTTCCTATATTCAGAATTCACTTACTTCTTTTACTAGTAAAGAAGTAGTTCTTGCTATTCAAAATCTCTCGTTTGCGTATGCTCTAACTCCAGACCGCAACGTTGTAGAAGATTTTTCCTGTGAGGTTTGTGCTGGTCAGATTAGTCTTTTACTGGGACCAACTGGTTCAGGCAAGTCCACCATTTTGAGTCTCATTAAGCCCGAGATTGCGCCTCAAGGTAGGAGAGAGGGCTCCATTATTGTTTGCGGCCAAGAGGTTTCTACGATGACGCAGGCGCAATCCGTAGACACCATTGCATTTGTGCCGCAAGCCACTTCACAAGCACTTGTGTGTGAGACACCTTTAAAAGAGTTGGCTTTTGGCCTGGAAAATCGAGGCGTTTCAGAGAAAGAAATGCGCCGTCGCATTTTTGAGACGGTCAGTTTCTTTGGCATGGAATCGCTCTTGCATAAACGCTGCAACGAGCTTTCCGGAGGAGAACAGCAGCTAGTCGCCCTTGCTGCAGCGCTTGTCTTGCGCCCAAAGCTGCTTTTGCTGGATGAGCCAACCTCGCAGCTGGACCCGTTTGCGCAGAAGAGTTTCACCGCGCTCCTGGAGCGAGTGGCGCGCGAGCTCAATGTTGCCGTGCTTGTTGCCACCCATGACGTTGCCGCGTTTGAGCACCTTGCTGACGCGCGCGTCTGTCTTGGTGGCGAGAAGCCCGATGCGCTCCAAGCAGACAGCCCTTCTCGCCAGGCGCTCTGTCCTCGCAGCTCCGCGTCAAACCAAGCATCCACCGCGGCCGACAGCACTCCCGTGCTCGAGTTCAGCGCTGTGACGTTTGCGTATCCGCAGAGTGAGCAGCTGGTGCTCAGCAAGTGCTCGCTTGAGGTCACGGGGCGAGAAATTCGTGCGCTCGTAGGCGGCAATGGCTCAGGTAAGTCAACGCTGCTAAAGCTTGCAGCGGGCGTTCTCCGTCCAAGGCGCGGACATATCTACAACCAGCTCCAGCAATCCCAAGGATACATTCCACAAGATCCCAATCTGCTCTTTACCTGCCAAAGTGTGGGCGAGGAGCTTGCTCTGTGGCAGCAGAATGGCACCTATTCTGACCAGGATGTTCAGGAGCTTCTGGAAGCTTCGGGACTTCTTGCTCGCACAACATATCAGAAGCTTATGTCTTCTCATCCATACGATTTGTCAGGTGGACAGCAGCAACTCTTAGCCCTCGTAAAAGTGCTGCTTACAAAAGCGCGCCTGCTTATTCTTGATGAGCCAACAAAAGGCCTGGATGCCCCAACCAAAGATGCTGTTGTCAATTTGCTTTCTCGCGCACAGTCAGAAGGTGTAACCATAGTAATAGCAACGCACGACATGCAGTTGATATCGCGTGTTGCTGATAACGTTTCTCTAGTTTTTGATGGTCAGATTTCTCTGACAGAACCAACTTCAGAGTTCTTTGAGAACTCGTGGGTATGGTCGGCGGAGTAGATGACTAGAACCTTAAGAACGGCTCCTCGTCCTGGCCAAGCTCCTCAAGAAGCTCATCGTCAAGATCGTTGATGTCGCCAAACTCCTCGTGTTCATACTCCTCTTCATCTTCTTCATGATTGTGAGAATGCTCATTGAAGCCGTAGGCATTGGCCGTCTCATCATCAAACTCAAGTGTAGGAAGAGCGCTGGTAATGCTGCACAGACCAACTCCTGCAGGCATAATCTTTTGCCACTGAGCAATCAGAGGAGTAGTAGGAACTTCTCCCAGTTCAACAATAGAATCCAAGAAAATCTCTTTTGCTCCATCAAGCAGGTCAGATGACTTTGCAACCTCAATAAGGTGCTCCGAGAAAAGCTCAAGCGCATGATCTGTGGAATCTGCCTCAACAATGCAAGGCATAAGACAGTAGTTGTCAGTAGAATCAAGCTCGTCATTGTAGCTAAAGTTTCCCAGATAGATCATGAAGACCTCCTTGTTGTAGTTTCAAATCATCTTATGCCAAAATAAGACAGACCTTCTCGATATTTTTATTTTGACGGTAAGCGTGAGGTTCTTGTGGATAATCGGCACATGTTATCAATAGTCTTAGAGGTTGTGGCACTCTTTGCTACACCTATTATTCTTACTGTTGAAATGATATATTTTCCCGATTTTACCGCCGTATCTTCAATTATTTTAGCGATCATTTCAGTTGCATTATTTATGTTAAGTTTTGAGGCAAAGAAGCCCTCAGTTGCCAATTTGGTACCTACTGCCGTCTTTAGCGCCTTAGGTGCTGCGGGAAGAATTGCCTTTGCGCCACTCGCGTACGTAAAGCCTGTTTCCGCAGTTGCTATTTTCGCGGGAGCGTTTCTTGGCAGGCATGCGGGCTTTTTGGTAGGTGCTTTATCTGCGCTTCTTTCAAACGTTTTCTTTGGTCAGGGCTCGTGGACACCATGGCAGATGTATGCGTGGGGGCTTGTTGGCTATCTGGGAGGTCTTCTTGCAACTTTTACCTCAGCTTGCCCTGCATCTTTTAAACGTACATCCGTCCAACAAGGCGAGAAACCCCACAAGCTTCCACCTTTCTTGCTTTTGATCTGGGCATTTATATCCGGACCATTCTTTGGCCTTGTAATGAACGTGTACTTTGTTATTGGATTTGTACATCCCTTAACGCTTGAATCCGCTCTTCTCGCATTTGCGGCTTCAATTCCGCTTGATCTAACGCACGGCGTAGCAACGCTTGTTTTTTTGATTTTGTTATGGCTTCCGTGGCAAACATCCGTTAGCCGAATCCTCACAAAATACAATCTCACTGGTAGGAGCTTTAGATAAGCCATCTTTTTCCGTTTACCTAAAATACCTTCCATTTTGCGACCTTTGTTCTAGACTGTATTCACTGTCAGCCCCCAGATTTTGGGGGTAAAAATGCAACCTACATCTATCCTTACCGCAACGGCAAACTCAACACTTGAGCTGCTTGCTCCTACACGCTGCGTCGTGTGCGAGAAACCCGGCCAGCTCCTCTGCGATGAGTGTCGGGCAAAGCTGCCATGGATCTCTCAGCAGTGGGCATGTCCTAATTGCGGCGCTCCATACGGGAAGCTTGTTTGTTCAGAGTGTGCAGATAAAAAGAAACGACCTGTTCAGTGGGAGAGTAGAGCGGTCATTTGTGCCATGGGATTTAAGGGTCCTCCTGCGCGGTTGATCTTGACGCTTAAGGATGGACACGAGCTTCGACTGGCGCCGGTAATTGCTGCAGCTCTATTGTGTGCGCTTGAAGAAGCCTCAGCATGGAAAGCTCGTGACGGTACCTCTCGCTTTGATAGTTCAAAAATTGATGGCGTTTCCTTTATTCCAGCAACTGCAGAAGCGTACGCGCGCAGAGGTTTTGATCATATGGAACTTGTAGCCCAATCGTTTTGCCAGCTTACAGGCTTGCCTTTGTATGACGTGCTTATACGTCCTCATGCAAAGGACCAAAGAACGCTTTCATCCGCTCAAAGACAGATAAATTTGAAAGGAAGTATTGCTTGTACTGTGCCGGTTAATCAATCAAATATTTTACTTTTAGATGATGTTGTAACTACTGGAGCATCAATTAGAGAAGCTACTAGAGTACTTTGTGCCGCAGGCGTGCATTCTGTAACCGTAGGCGCATTAGCTCGCGTATGGTGAGTTACCTATGGTTGCAAACGGCTATACTTGATAAGTCTTTTCAGGTCTGTGGTTGCGAAGTTCTCTGTGAGCTTTTAGTCCATGACAGACGAGGTCAAAGGGATCCACGTAAGTTTGCGTGTGCGCACGTAAACGATCATGGCTCGTCCTAGAAGTAAGCCATACCGCCTGTTATATCAAAGAGACAAAGGGTCTCGCAGGCGAGAGAACTACTAGTGGAGCTGCTGCGGCAGCAAAGCAAACGTTCCAGTATGCGAGTGTGGGGTCAAATACCAGGTCAGCTGAAAAGACACCTGAATAGAAGAAGGAGTTCTGATGACGCGCGGTAAAAGTTCTCTTAAGGTGTTACTTCTTATAGCACTTGCTGTTGTTTTAACAGGATGCTCCATTGGTCCTATCAACATTGATCTGGATAAATGGTTCCACGTCAAGTCAGTGCAAGAGGCAATCCAAGAGAAGCGAGAAGCCCGTCAGCAGAAGATTCCTGATTCCTCACTGCACACAGCTGGAACTTTGACCGTTGGTCTACGCACTCAGTCAGTAACAGCTCCAATGATTGTGGCCTCAGAAGCTGGAACATTGCAGGGAATTGACGTTGAAATAGCCTCTGCAATTGCAGATCAGCTAGGCGTAGATGTTAAGTTTGTATCCGTTAACGGACCAGTAGATGGCCTACAAGCAGGTTGCGACATTGTCATGGATGTCAGAAGTGGTGAAGACTCAACAAGTACACTTATTTCTGGTTATGCCGAGTCTGCAACAGCTCTTTTCCATAAGGGTTCAGAGACAGACATTACTGCTGATAGTTTGAGTGGAAAGTCAGTTGGTGTTCAAACAGGCTCTTTGTCTGAGCGCGCAATGGGTCAGGTGCTTACGGGCATGTCTGTTCAGGGTTTTTCTAACTTAAATGATGCTTTTGAAGCACTTGAAAATGGCTCCATCGATTATGTGGCCTGTGATGCATATGCCGGTGCTTATTTAGCAGCAAACAAAGATATTTCTATGGTTGGTGTCGTTGACGTTCCATCCACGATTGGTATTTCTGTAGCAACAAGTAACAAGACGCTTGCTACGCAAATCCAACAAGCTCTTTCGGCTATTCAAGCTAATGGTGTCGAGGGAGTTATTAGAAATAAGTGGATTGGCACCTTGCCACACCTCTCAACTACTAATAAGATTTCCGGTCTTGTGGAAGTTTCTACGCAATCTACCAGCACTGATTCAGCTACATCTTCCTCTGAGCAAAATTAATCGCACATAAAGAGAAATAGTCTCTAACCGTTTACCGCTCAATTCAACTTTTTATGGAATGATTGACCGACAAATGGGTATTGTTGTTATACAGACATCAGTTAGAAGATGTCTCGTGTATCCGATAGGAGGCTCCCATGGTGGACATCAAGATTTCGGGACGCAAGGTAAGCATTTCTGAGGCTTTGCGCACACACGTAGATCAGAAAATCGGTGATGCTCTTAAAGTATTTGACATCACTCCTATGTCTTGCGATGTAGTTCTCAGAGTAGACAAAAACCCTTCAAATCCAGATAGAAAGACAGCCGAGGTTACGGTATTTGTTCGTAACAATGTTGTTCGTGTCACTGCTAGCTCTGACGATATGTACGTGGCTATTGATGAAGCAGCAGAAAAAGTTTCCAGACAGCTGCGTAAGTACAAGACAAAAGTTGTTGAGCGCCGTCATCATGTAAAGTCTGAGCGCGGAGTTGCTCTTACACAAGAAGATCTTGCCAATCTCATTGAGATTCCAGCTGAAGACCTTGATGACCAGCTTGTTCGCGAGAAGTACATTGATCTTGAGCCTATGACGGAAGAGGAGGCGCTTGTCCAAACTGACCTTCTCGGCCATGATTTTTATGTCTTTGTTAATTCTTCTACGGGTTTGACTAATGTCATCTACCATCGTAAAAATGGTGGTTATGGAATTATCAAACCTAAGATTGAGGAACAAGATGTTCAATAAAAAAGATAAAGCTGAAGAAGAAATCAGCGAGGTTGCCTTTGAAGATCTTGAGCCTACTGAGCTTTCAGCTGCATATCATAAGCCCAGTAACGTTCGAATCATCATGGACTCCTGCGCAGACTTTGCTCCAGGAATTGCTGAACAGCTAGGTGTTGATATCATCCAGTTCCCTTATGTGGGACCAGATGGAGAGCACTATGATGACGGCTGGAAGAGCATTAGTGCACATGAGTTCTTTGAGGGTATGCGTAAAGACAAAAAGCTGCGCTACACCACCTCTGCAATTACTCCTGGTCATTATCTTGAGATCTTTGAGAAAGCTGCAAAGCAGGGCACACCAACGGTGTATCTGTGCTTTACCTCGGCTCTCTCTTCATCCTACTATGCAGCTGAGCAAGCAGCAGATATGGTAAGAGAGAAATACCCAGACTTTGAGATTTACGTAGTCGACAATGGTGCACCTTCGTCTGCAGCTCAGCTTTTGGGTCTTGAAGCAGTACATCAGGCCAATAAGGGTCTCTCGGCAAAAGAGATTGCCGAGTGGGCAGCAGATGCGCGTAACTATATTCATGGCTACTTAACACTTGAGACCTTGGATGCTCTTGCTGCGGGCGGTCGTATTCCTGCTGCTGCAGCAAATATTGGCGGCAAGCTTGATGTAAAGCCAGAGCTTACTTATGACTCAACAGGAGCTCTTACCGTCAAGACAGTGTGCAGAGGTCGCAAGAAGGCGCTCAAGTCTCTTATCCAGGACTTTAGAGATAGCTATTCTCATGACACTTCGCTTCCTGTTGGCATTATTTCTGCAGACGCACAGAAGGATGCTAATTGGCTAGAGGCTCAGATTCGTAAAGAGAAGGGCTGCGAGGGACTTACCATTATTCATAGCCAGGTAGGACCAGTCATTGGTGCTCACGTTGGACCAGGCATGGTGGCTATTGTCTTCTGGGGCACTGACCGCCGCGAGAAGCTTTCGCTTTCTGACCGAATTGCTAACAGGGTTCGTAAATCTAATTAACGGGTACAAGGTATGGGGTCGCTCTTTGGAGCGGCCCCAGTTTGTATATTTATTTCAGTCTGAAAGGACTCATACATGGCACTGAGCAAGAATGCAAAGGTTGCTTTTATTGGAACAGGCATTATGGGTGCTCCTATCGCAGAGCACCTTATTTCTGCTGGTTATGACGTTACTGTTTACAACAGAACACCAGAGAAAGCGCAAAAGCTTGTCTCGTTGGGCGCTCACGCTGCAGAGAGTGTGAAAGATGCTGCAAAAGACGCTGACGTTGTCTTTACCATGGTTGGTTATCCAACTGATGTTGAAGATGTTTACTTGGCAACAGATGGCCTTATTCGCGTTGCTAAGAAGGGCGCATACCTTATTGATCTGACCACTTCTTCATCTCAGCTTGCTCGTGATATTCACGATGCTGCTGAAATTGAGGGAAAGCATGCATTTGACTGTCCAGTTACGGGCGGCCAGAAGGGTGCTCAAGACGGTACTCTTACGCTGATTGTCGGCGCAACTGAGAATGATGTTGAGCCAGTACGCGCTCTTCTCGAGACCTTCTCGGCAAAGATTTTCTGCATGGGTGGTGCCGGTAAGGGTCAGACCGCAAAGCTTTGTAACCAGGTTTCTCTTGCTTCCTGCATGATTGGCTATGCAGACGCAATGGCCTTGGCAGAGCAGGGTGGACTTGACGTTGAGCAGATGCTTGAGGTTGTTGCTAGTGGCATGGGTTCTTCTCGCGCACTTAAAGAGCTTGCTCCTAAGTCGCTTGAGGGAGACTTCCAACCAGGATTTTTGGCTGAGCACTTCCGCAAGGATATTGCGCTTGCTCTTGCTCAGTCTGAGGACCTTGAGATTACCCTCCCTGGTGCAGAGACTGCCTTTACCCTGTATGACATGCTTTGCCAGATTGGTGGCGCTCGTAAGGGTACTCAGGCAATTTCGCTCCTTTATGCTGATGAGGCTACGAGCACTGCAGCTGGTCTTGACTGGTCGCTCCTTGAGAGCCAGGAAGATGAGGGTGAGCATGAGTGCTGCTGTGGTCACGACCACCAAGATGGTGAGCACGAGTGCGAGTGCCATGGTCACGGACATCATCATGAGCATGAAGGTCACGAGCACGGTCATGACGGCCACTGCTGCCACTAAGTGCTAACCGCAAAGGAACCCCGATTATGAGTGATATTTCTACTCCTCAGAGCTCTATTGCGGTTTTCATCGATTATGAAAATTTGGCACTAGGAACAGGTAAAAGAAAGAGAAACGGTCATCAAGAGCCAGGCCATCTTCCAGAGATGAAGCTCATTATGGAGAGGCTGGTTGATAAGGGACGCATTACTGCCAAGCGTGCATATTGCGATTGGCAGCGCTTTCCAAATGCTATTACACCCCTGCATGAGCTTGGTATTGAGCTCATCGAGATTCCAGATAGGGCCTATACCGGCAAGAACTCTGCCGATATTAGACTTGCGGTAGATGCTGTTGAGATGTGTCTTACTAAAGACCACATTGATACTTTTGCCGTTCTCTCTGGTGACTCGGACTTCTCGCCACTTGTGGCAAAGCTTAAAGAAGCTGGTAAAACGGTCATTGGCGTTGGTATGAAGGAGTCTACCAGCTCGCTTCTTGCTGAAGTTTGTGACGAGTTTATCTTCTACGAGGATATTTTGAGTTCTGGCAGAATTCCAGACTTTAAAGAGAAGGTACCTGTCGAGAAACACGACTGCTATCAGCTCTTATTTGAGACTATTGAGTCCTTGGAACGCGAAAGCGAAACATTTATTTATGCATCTCGTTTAAAGGAGACTATGCGAAGGAAGCGTCCACAGTTTGCTGAGGCAACTTATGGATATCGTTCGTTTACTTCTCTTTTACGTGAAGCATCGAGTCTTGGATTTATTAAAATTCATGAGGATCAAAAAAGCGGCACCGTTGTCGTAGACGGATTTAGAGAATAAAGGGTGTTTTAGAGAGGATTTAGGTTTCATGGCAGAAAAGAAAGAAACTGCTCAGAAGCCAAAAAAGGCTTCAACTAAGGCAACCGCAAAAGCGGGCTCTACAAAGGCGCCAAAAGAAGAAAAGCAACCTGCTAAGAAGGCTACTAAAAAGCCAACTATGGCACAGATGAAAAAAGTGAATGCACTGGTCATCGCTTTGTCTGATGCTAGTAGGCGCGCTCGTCAAGACGCATCTCATGAGCTTGCGGAGCTGGCCCATATTGCTCCTCTTGCCTTTGAAGAGCACATTGATTCTCTTATTGATGCACTATATAGGCCAGAAGCACAGACTCGTTGGGAAGTGCTTGATGCGCTTGCCAATCTGAGTGCTCACTTTGGTGACCAGGTCTTTAAGGCATTTGATGCTGCTGAGGCTTCTCTGTTTGACGATGACTCAGCAACGGTGCGTCTCGCAGCATTTTTGTTCCTCTGTCAGTACGGCGCAACTTCTGCAAAGCATTCTAATGAGGCGTGGCCACTTCTGGATGAGGCGGTTCAGTGCTATCACGGAGATGCTGAGTACCATGATATGCTCCAGGGTCTTCTCGCCTTAGCACACGGAACTATTTCTAAGGACGTGAAGAAAGCACTGTCTCAGCGCATGAAGTTTGATGCAGAAAATGCCACTGGATACATCAAACAGTATTCGGAAGAGATTGTTGCAGCTACCAAGTAGTTTGTTTTGTATGTAAACGACTGTGTACAAACGGGGGAGTTTACTGGTTGTATGTTTTATGCATGCTAATAAGAGTAAACTACAGGTTTGTATTAGTGTACGCATAGTTGCATTAAGCGATGAAAGGCAAGGATATGCCATCTATTGATGTAAAAAAGAACTCAAAGATCTTTATCGGAGTCGGAGCAGTTGTATTGTTTGCTCTTGGTATTGTCATCGGTCGCTTCCTTTTGGGCGGTGGCGGAGCTACTGGTTCTTTGAACGGTCGCACCACACTTTCTGAGGGTGAGCTCAACACTCCTATTGCTTCTTATACCTACAACGGTCAGACCAAAGAAGTAACTGCTCGTGAGGTTATTGAGAACACTTCCGGTCTTGACGCAGCAAAGCAGTCTGACGGCACCTATGCTGTTCCAGCAGCCGATAAGATCATTGGCTATGTTCGCAATGCTCTTGTTGTTGCTGAGGCTCAGAGCAAGGGTATTACCGTCACTGATGACGAGGTCAACAATTACATGCAGACCAACTTCAAGACTACTGATGTTAGCCAGGTTGCTTCTGCATACAAGCTCTCTGAAGATGTTGCAAAGAAGCTCATTCATGATGCTGTCATTATGAAGAAGTATCGTGATAGCGTTCTGACTACAACCCTTCCAGATGCTCCACAGGCACCAACTGCACCTGAGGACGGCAACTCTGAGACTACAAGCCAGGAGTACGCTCAGTACATCATTGGTCTTGCTGGTGATGAGTGGGATGCTAAGAACAACACTTGGGCTTCCCAGGATGGCGATTACTACAAGCAGCTCTCTGCTTACTCAATCTCCAACGATTCTGCTTCTTATGCAGCTGCTCAGACCGCTTATCAGGTTGCAATGAGCAAGTACTCTGCTGTTGCAAGCAAGGCATCTCAGGAGTGGTCACAGAAGATCAACGAGATTCTTGGTAAGGCATCTATTGCTGTTTACTCTCTTGCTCTCTAGGATTTGAAAAGCAATGAGAGTTGCTATTAGCGCTTGTTTACTTGGCCTCCCCGTCAGATATGACGGAGGGGCCAAGCCTGTTTCTGCAGTACAAAAGCTGGCAGAAAAAGTAAACGTCACAAAGATTTGCCCCGAGACTTCCTCAGGTCTTCCTGTGCCTCGTCCGCCCGCGGAACAGCGAGAAGGACGTGTTTGGCTCAAGGATGGCTCAGATGTAACAGATGATTTTGAACGAGGATCTAAGATTGCTCTTAGTGCTGTTACGTCTTCTGACATAACGCTCGCCGTTTTGAAGGCAAAAAGCCCGTCTTGTGGCGTGCATGAGATTTATGATGGTACGTACTCAGGAAAGCTTGTTTCTGGCGAGGGAACACTTACTCGTCACCTCTTAGAGGAGGGGATTTGCGTGGTTACCGAGAAAACCATTGAGAATGTAAGCCCATCTGTTGAGCATCCTGTTGCTCTTATTTTGGGAACCGGACTTGGTCATCTTGCTGATTTGGTAAAGCCAGTCCGTCGTATTGATTATCGTGACATTCCAGGTTTCCCTGTTGACGCTTCTCCTATGGCTGGTCACAGCTTTGAGGCAACTATTGGTACTATCGACGGCGTGCCTGTAGTTGTTTATCCTGGTCGTGTGCACCTCTATCAGGGTTATTCTGCAGCTGAGGTAACCTCTCTTGTTCAACATGCTCATCACCTGGGCTGCAAAGATATTATTTTTGCAGGTGCAACAGGTGCTGTTTCTGGAAACGCAAAGACTGGTCTTGGCGTTATTACTGATCAGATTAACCTCACGGGAACCAATCCGCTTGCAGAGTGGGCAGGCCTTCGCGATGTCGAGACCCCATTTGTAGATATGAATGATGCCTTCTCGCCTTATCTAAGAACGCTTGCACGTGGCGTAGCGGATGACCTTAAAATTGAGCTCAATGAGGGTGTTTTTGCTGGTCTTTTGGGACCAAACTTTGAGACTCCTGCAGAGGTTGCTATGCTTCGCAGCTTTGGCGTCTCATACGTTGGCGTTTCCACAGCTCTTGAAGTCATTATGGCTCGCGCTCTTGAAATGAATGTGTTGGCTCTGACGCTTGCAGCAAACCCAGCTGGAGCTCACGGAACTACGCATAAGAGCGTTCAAGAGGCATCTGAGAAGTATGCAAATGATCTTGAGCGCCTTGTTCGTGGTGTTCTCGGGCTTCTTTAGTATTTCTGCTTGAATAATACAGGGCTTCCCCGTATAGTTGTTAGCGCGCTTTTGCACGCCAGCATAGCTCAGTTGGTAGAGCACCGCTCTCGTAAAGCGGGGGTCATCAGTTCGATCCTGGTTGCTGGCACCATCAACTACTAATAGCCGCCTTGTGCGGCTATTTTTATGCCTATCTAAATCCATGTGAAACAACTACGCTATGGTGGGTATAGACAAAGTAGTAGTAATTACTAACAAAAGGAGTTTTTATGGCTACTCAGAATCTTGAGCTTTTCTATAAGCCAACCTGCCCATACTGCCACAAGGTCATGTCCTTTATGGAGCAGAACAACATTGAGCTTCCTATGCACGATATCGTTGCTGATGACGCAGCTCGCGAGCGCCTTATTGAGGTTGGCGGTAAGCGTCAGGTCCCATGTCTGTTCATCGACGGCAAGGCAATGTATGAGTCCGGCGACATCATCAATTACCTTTCTGAGGTCTTCCACGTTTCTGGTTCAAACGATGATTCAGACGATGGTTCCGCTGCAGCTGCTTGCACCATCGGCGGTGCTTGCTCCTTCTAAGATCGTTGCCGAGAAATCCGTCAAGCAGTAGGTTTTCTCGCCTTATGAACAAAAATCCCTCTGTTCCAATGTATGGAGCAGAGGGATTTTGCGTTAGAAAACGGGGTAGTTTATGGCTCTTCAGTCTTGACCACGTTGGTTAGCTCTTTAGGCGTGCTACGGCGTATTCGCTGATGAGCAGTAAGAAGAGGATAAGGATGGATGAGAAGCTGCCAATAACTGCGCCATTAAGACCAGTAAAGCTGACCATCATCCAGATAATAGGGATGGATACAGCAAATGAAATGAGGTAAGCGCGCGTAACGGCTTTTTGAACTCGCATGATGGTGATGAGCTGGTACAAAAAGTCAATTGCAGCACAAAGTCCACCCGTGGCCACCATAATGCGTGCAAGTCCACGATATTGTTCAAAGTCAACGCCATACAAGAAGCCGTTAAGAGCAATGCCAATGATCTCGACAAATGCAGCGGTACCAATGGTGACTACGGCAATGGCTCCAAACATTGCAAGTACCATTACGCCAAAGCGTTTCTTATTAGCGGGATTATGAATTGAGGTTTCTAGCAAACTAGCAAGTTTGAAGAGCTGTGGCCTGTAGATGAGTGTAGAGATCATCAAAATAGTGTGAGCTGGGAAATAAAGTGCGTTGAAGTACAACTGATTGCTGTAAGAAAGCGTGCCTTCCATGGCAAACTTTGGCAGCGAGTCAATAAGGTTGTAGAGGAAAAGTGCTAAAAAGAGAGGCCAGCACTGTACAAAGATATCTTTGATGTTTGCAAGTTTGATGCGCACGCTTTTATCGGTCTCAAGAATGGCCAGGGGAGCAGAAACAAATACCAGGGTAATAAGGGCACAAATACCCATGCTCCAGCTTGCCCATACAAGATTTCTGGTAACAAACAACACAACAGTAAAGAGAATAAAACTGGCACTACACCTAAGAGCCTGACTGAGTCCTGCGAGGTAGAGCTTGTCTTTTTGCTGAAGACGACCTTCGTAGACATCAGCCATACCGTCAACTGCCCTAAAAAGCAAAGCTCCCGTGCAGATAGAAAACATGGGCTCGGTATACCCTTTAAAGAAGCACCAAATAAGACCTGCTAGCACCATGACAACAACAGTAGCTGCGCGTTGAATCTGGTAATCAGAAAAACTACGTTGTTCAACTATGTCGGAAACTTGATACGTGCGAACACCGTATTGGGCAATAAATAACAAAAGTGTTGCCACAACAAATGCCATGGAGAAAAGTCCTGCTTGTTCAATGCCAACAAGCTGAGAGCAAACAACAGTTAAAAGCGGGAAAAGTGCACCCCAGGCACCTTGTCCAAGTGCATTGAAGAGATAATCCTGGGACGTTTGATGTGCCAAGTATTGCTCGTCTTGATTAGCAATATCGCCAGAGACTACGGCAGAGAGAAGCCTGGTCCACCATGTAACCACAATGCCAGGTTGACCCCCGTTTGTGCGCGAGTCATCAAGCTCATAGCGAGGTGTGCGAAGACGCTCTACCTGCTTATGTACGGAAGAATTGTTGTACGCAGTACGACTTTTCTTGAATGGATTGAGCATGTAAAACCTAAAATCTTCTTTAGCGTGGCCAGAAACTTTGATATATCAATTTTTATTTGTTATATCGATTGTAGTCCACGATGTACATTAGGTAACAGATTGACAAACAATCGTGCGAAGATTGTTACAAAAGGGTATGGTAGATAGTACGTATTCTGAGTCATGTGGGAAAGGATGAGCATGGCAGGCAATCCTCAAGATTCAAATCTAGAGTCCAGCAATGCTTCTTTTGACGAGAAACCCATCGATGGTGCAACAACTTCTGAAGTAGCTCAGTCGCTTCTTGAACGACGCGGGAATGAGATTGCTGCTGCTCGTACCCTTATTCAAGCGCTTAAAGCACCAGCTCCTCTGCGTGATAACCTTACCTTCTTTTTGCGTTTGGTAAGAAAGGTGCTTGCTGAGTACAATCCAGATCTTCTTACTAGCTTTGACACGTTGTTGGTTGAGGCAATTAAAGCTGGACCAGATGACTTGTCTACAACTCGCGCACCTTTGCTGCTTGAGGCAATTAATGCGGTGCTCAAGGTAGATTCAGAGAAGGAATCGCTTAACGCATTTCTTCGCTTTGCCTCTACCATTGACAACCTAAGCATTGAAGACTCCGTACTTCTTATGCGTGCGTTTGTCACTTTCTTCCATTTAGCAAATCTTTGTGAAGAGAATTATCGCGTTACCAGCCTGCGCTCTCGTGAGGCTTCTGTTGATCCATCTTCTGCAGAAGACCCTATCAATGAGATAACCGTTGCATATAGACAGCTTATTGACGAGTGCGGTGAAGAAGAGGCAAAAGCACGTCTTAATCGTCTTGAGTTCCACCCCGTCTTTACCGCGCATCCAACTGAGGCTCGTCGTAAAAACGTTGAGCGCCGAATCCGCACTATCTCAGAGCTTCTTGATGAGCGTCAGAGGCTTGGTGGTCCTGCTCGCGTGGAAAACGAGCGTCGCATGCTGCAAGAGATTGACGGCCTATTCCGTACGTCTCCTATCGGTCATAAAAAGCCAACTCCTTTGGAGGAGGCAGATACTGTCCTCAACATTTTTGATACCACCCTTTTTGAGATGGTTCCTTCGGTATATCGCCGCTTTGATAACTGGGTGCTGGGAGAAAACGCTGGTTGTGTGTCGCCTGTCTGCCCACCATTTTTCCGTCCAGGTAGCTGGATTGGCTCCGACCGCGACGGTAACCCTAATGTTACCGCTCTGGTTTCTCGCCAAGTTGCCGAGAAGTACCGTGTACACGTACTGCAGGCACTGGCTCAGGCTACCAAGGAAGTCAGTCGAGGCCTGACGCTTGATGGTATTTCTACTCCAGCTTCGCCTGCGCTTGTCAATCTTTGGGCACAGCAGGTAGAAATGAGCCAGGTCCTGACCTCTAGGGCTATTGATAAGGCTGGGTCTGAGTTGCACCGTGCGGCAATGCGCGTCATTTCTGGCCGACTCAGCGCCACCATTGAGCGCAATGCTGACCTGATGTATCAAAACGCTGAAGAGTTTATTGCTGATCTGCGCGTTATTCAGGATTCACTGGCTCAAGCAGGGGCTTTCCGTATTGCCTACGGTCCTGTTCAGAAGCTTATCTGGCAGGCTCAAACTTTTGGCTTCCACTTGGTAGAGATGGAGTTCCGTCAGCACTCTTTGGTACACAAACGTGCACTTGCAGATATTGAGACACACCCCTCAACTGCCGAGAAACCCGCCAAACTTGATGCTATGACGCAGGAGGTGCTAGACACCTTCCGCTCCATTGGATCAATTCAAAAGAAGAACGGCATTAACGCTGCTCGTCGCTATATTATTTCGTTCACACAGTCTGCTCAGGATGTTGAGAATGTCTACAAACTTGCACGTCTTGCGTTTGCAAATGAAGAAGACGTTCCTGTACTAGACGTTATTCCACTCTTTGAGCAAATTGAAGACCTTGAAAACGCCGTTGCTACACTTGATCAGGTTATTCAGCTTCCTGAGGTGCAGTCGCGTCTTGCTCAGACAGGCCGCAAGCTTGAGGTCATGCTGGGCTATTCCGATTCCTCAAAGGACGAGGGACCAACTACGGCAACGTTAGTACTGCATAAGACTCAGGCTGCTTTGGCAGAGTGGGCAGAGAAGAACTCCATTGACCTCATCTTGATGCATGGTCGTGGCGGTGCAGTTGGTCGTGGCGGTGGTCCTGCAAACCGTGCTGTTCTTTCTCAGCCCAAAGGCTCAGTCAACGGTCGCTTTAAACTTACTGAGCAGGGAGAAGTTATTTTTGCTCGCTATGGTGACCCAACGCTTGCTCGCCGTCACGTAGAGTCCGTTGCTGGAGCAACACTGCTTCAGATGGCACCTTCTATTGAACAGAAGAATACCCAGACAGACGTGAAGTTTGCTTCGCTCGCATCTGAGCTTGATAAAGCGTCCAAGCAGCGTTTCTTGGAGCTCATTCACTCCGATGGCTTTGCTGAGTGGTTCTCGGTTGTTACTCCTCTGACAGAGATTGGTCTTCTCCCCATTGGTTCAAGACCTGCAAAACGTGGTCTGGGCGCCAAGTCTCTTGATGACTTGCGTGCTATTCCATGGATTTTCTCCTGGTCACAGGCTCGTATCAACCTGGCTGCTTGGTACGGACTGGGCAGTGCCTGCGAGGCAGTAGGGGATATCGAACGCCTCCGTGAGGCATATAGAGAGTGGCCGCTGTTCACTACGTTTATCGACAACATTGAGATGTCAATTTCTAAAATTGATGCTCGTATTGCAAGACTTTATCTGGCTCTGGGTGATCGCCCTGAGCTTTCGGAGATGGTTCTCTCCGAGATGTCGTTGACGCGCAAGTGGGTCCTTGCTATCACCGGTAACAAGTGGCCGTTGGAGAACCGTCGTGTGCTTGGTCCTGTTATCCGCCTGCGTCTGCCATTTGTTAATATTCTCTCGGTTACGCAGGTGCATGCCCTGTCTGAGCTTCGTATAAGGGATGACATGCTTACTCCAGAGGAACGTGCAAACATTACGTATTTGATTTTGTGCACCGTGTCTGGTGTTGCCGCAGGTCTGCAGAATACGGGCTGATATCACACCGCTTGCCATAAGTTTGAGCAAACAAATGTTTATGTTTACGTAAAACTAGTATTACCTGAAATAAAGTTGCAATATTTATAAGGCGAGAAACCACTGGTAGACAGGGTTTCTCGCCTTATTTTTACTTTAATTATTAAATGAAAGTTGAATTACCTTAACTTTTAGTTGATACTAATGAAGTAAAAGTTCGAAAGAGCAAACTTAGTTTGCCTACGTTATTTTGGGGGATGCATGGATACAGAAAAGACCTCACAGGGTCCTGCGAATTCTGGTCCAGTTCTTCCTCTTGCCATGCTTGGTGAGGGAGAGACTGCGCTGATCATAACGGTTAAGGGTGCTTCTGATCTTCGCCAGCACCTCTCAACACTTGGTTTTGTTGAGGGCGCCGAGGTAAAGGTTATTTCACGAGTCAACGGCGACGTTATTGTTAGCGTTAAGGGCGCACGACTTGGACTGAACCGTCAGATGTCGTCGCACATCATGGTTTCTCCGCTCTAAACACTTTGTTGTATTGCGCTGCTGGTAAAACCCGCGGCTTTTAATACGTGTTTCGATGAAAGGAAGGTTATGGCAACTCTGAAAGAAGTTAAGGTGGGGGAGAGTTGCACGGTTGCTGCGCTAAAGGGTGTAGGCGCCGTGAAACGTCGCATCATGGACATGGGCCTTACTAAGGGCACTGAGGTTTACGTCAAGAAAGTAGCACCACTGGGAGACCCAATTGAGCTCACAGTTCGTGGCTACGAGCTTTCTATCCGCAAGGATGAAGCTGCAAGCATTGAAGTAGTAGACGTTCACAAGGTAGAGGAAGCCTAATGGCACAAAAGACTATTATTGGTCTTGCAGGTAATCCAAACTGCGGTAAGACCACCCTATTCAATGAGCTTACGGGCTCAAACGGCTACGTCGGCAACTGGCCAGGCGTTACTGTTGAGAAGAAGCAGGCAAATTGGCGTGCCGATAAGGACGTCACCTTTGTCGACCTTCCTGGTATTTACTCTCTGTCTCCTTATTCACCTGAGGAGCAGGTATCTCGTGACTACCTCATTAATGAGCGCCCAGACGCCATTATTGACCTTCTCGATGTTACCAACCTGGAGCGTAACCTCTATCTGACTACTCAGATTCTTGAGGCTGGCCGTCCAGTTATCCTTGGTCTTAACATGGTTGACCTGCTCAAGGAGTCCGGTGACGTCATTGATACCAAGGAGCTTTCCAAGCAGCTTGGTGTTGAGGTTATTGAGGTTTCTGCACTTCGCAACAAGAACATTGACACTCTGGTAAAGACTGCAATTAAGGCCGGCCAGGAGGGAACTCCTGCTGAGGGTGTTAAGTGCTTTACCCCAGAGGTTGAAGAGGCTCTTGGCAAGATTGCAACTGCAATCGAGGGCCTTGCTCCTGCAACTCTTTCTCGTTGGTACTCCATTAAGGTCTTTGAGCGCGATGCAAATGCAATTGCCCCTCTTAACCTTTCTGCCGAGAAGACCGCTGAGCTCGAGAAGATCATTGCTGCAGTTGAGCAGTCTCGTGACGACGACGCTGAGTCCATCATCACTTCTGACCGTTATGAGTGGATTGCTGGCGTCATGGCAGCTTGTGTCAAGAAGGCTCCAAAGAAGCTGACCACTTCCGAGAAGATTGACCGCGTTGTTACTAACCGTATCCTCGGTCTTCCAATCTTCGTTATCATCATGGCTCTTGTGTACTTCATTTCCATCTCTACTGTTGGTACGGGAGCAACTGACTGGGTCAACGACAACCTGTTTGACAAGGGTTTCCACTTCATGGGTATCGGCGACGCCGAGTACAATGAGGCAAAAGATGAGTTTGACTCTCATCACTATGGTGACCAGATCGACGCTTATCTCAACGCAGCTGACGAGGCTGGTATTGATACCACTGAGGTTCGTGCTGCAATCGAAGCTAAACAGTGGGATTCTGACGCTATCACCAGCTTTGAGGCAGAGACTGCCAAGAAGAACGTTGTTGCTCTGAGCGCACCAGTTCATGACGAGGATGGCAACTTCGTTGATACTGACGGCAATCCTCTTAAGCTTGACGCTGACGGCAAACCAATTCTTGCTGAGGGTCAGGAACTCCAGACTCTTGGTGGCGTAACTGCCGCTGGCTTTAAGACTGCTGTTGAAGGTGCTGCTACTGAGCCAGAGGCTTCCGAGTACGGCATGTATGTCCCAGGTATTCCTGATCTAGCTCGCGGTGCTCTTGCAGGTGCTGGCGCAAGTCCCGTTGTCACTAGCCTTGTAGTTGACGGTATTATTGGCGGCGTTGGCTCTGTCCTTGGCTTTATCCCACAGATGCTTGTTCTGTTTGTCATGCTGTGCTTCCTTGAGGACTGCGGTTACATGAGCCGTGTTGCCTTTGTTATGGACCGCGTGTTCCGTCGCTTTGGCCTGTCCGGCAAGTCCTTCATTCCACTTTTGATTTCTTCTGGCTGTGGTGTTCCTGGCGTTCTTTCTACTCGTACCATTGAGAACGAGAAGGACCGCCGTATGACTGCAATGCTCACCACCATGATTCCTTGCTCCGCAAAGCAGCCAATCATTGCTTTGGTTATGGGTGTTCTTATTGGTGGCTCTTCTGCTTGGTGGGTTGCTCCTGCTTTCTACTTCCTTGGCGTTGCAATGATTGTTATTTCTGCAGTCATGCTGAAGAAGACTAAGGCATTTGAGGGCGAGCCTGCACCATTTGTTATGGAGCTTCCTGATTACCACATGCCTTCTATCAAGTCTTGGGCAATGCACGTTTGGGAGCGTATCTCTGCATACATCCTTAAGGCTGGTACCATCATCTTCGCAGCGGCTATTGGTATCTGGGTTCTTTCCAACTTTGGTTGGGCAACCTGGGAGGGCGCAAACGGCGTCTTTGGTTACCTTCCAGGCATCGAGGGCGCTCCTGAGAATGTCATGGACTTCTCCCTGCTTGCAGCTGTTGGTGGTTTCATCGGCGTTATCTTTGCTCCTCTTGGATTTGCAAACTGGCAGGCAACTGCAGCTTCCATCTCCGCTCTGATCGCAAAAGAGAACCTTGTCTCTACCTTTGGTGTTCTCTACGGTCTTGGTGATGCAAGCGAGAAGTCCGTTACTATGTGGTCTGGCTTCGCTGGTATGTTCACCGATGCTGGTGGCATTCTTCACGTTGGTGCAATGTGCGCATTTGTTGCATTCAATATGCTTGACGCACCTTGCTTTGCTGCAGTTGGTTCCATCCGTCGTCAGATGAATGACTCTAAGTGGTTCTGGTTTGCTATTGGCTATCAGTGCGTATTTGCATGGATTGTTGGTCTTATCATCAACCAGTTCTGGGAGTTCTTCGTTCTTGGTTCCTTCGGTGTCTGGACTGTTATTGCTTTTGCCTTCTTGGCAGCAATTCTCTTCCAGCTCTTCCGTCCTGCTCCAAAGTGGGATAAGAAGGACGATAAGATCCTTACCAACCTTACCGAGGTTGCAAAGGCATAAGCTACTACTAGATTAGTACGCTGACCTGATCCCCCGCGCCAATTCGGCGCGGGGGATTTTTTGTGCCAATTTAAAAAGCGCACCAGAGGCAGGTATGTTTGAAAAGGTCATTCAAAAACAAGGGCGAGAATACACATTTATCTCGGACTTTCTTGATTTAAGATAAAAATCCATAGATATGTAAACTTAGTCTAACTTTTTGTAGAGTTTACGAAATCAGATAAAAAAACTAAAAAAATCCTTGTAAGTTTCCCTCGGTTAACTTACTATGTTTTTAAGCAATTTACTTGCTTGCTTTATTTAGGTTCCCGTAGCTCGGAGAAAGACCCTCTCCCTTTCTTGCGAGCGTAGAACACGAGCCGCTGACTCTGGGTGTCAGCGGCTCGCCCCTTTTTAGGATGTATTTACTTGCTTTTAGTGCAAGTCTCTGTCTTCTTCATGTTCAGAAAGATCGCTTGTATCGCGGTCCAAAAGAACCGAGACGTTCATGTCAGGGTAGGCTGCTTCTACTTCATGAATAATATCGTGAACAATTTGTTTGCCGTCATAACCAAACTCGATAACAGTGTCAAATGCCATAAATTGATTTTCAATGTCAGCAATAAAACCATGAACTTGAAGAACACCTTCATGAGCTAAAGCCATTTCAGTTACTTCAGTACGCATCTTTACAATGCGATTATCGGTGGTGTTTCTCGCATAAATACCAATAGCAGCAATGATTATTTTGCCTGATGTCTGCTTGTAAATCTCTGTACTCAGACGCCTAGTCATCGTATCAATCTCAATAGCTGAAGTGGTATCAAGAACCTCAGTGTGGAATGAGCCAACAAATTTATCTGGGCCATAGCTGTGGATAATAAGGTCGTAGACGCCTTCTGCGTCTGGATCTTCTTTCACAATGTTGTAAATAAGTGTTGAAAGAGCAGCGTCAGGACGCATACCAATAATTTCTTTGATAGATCCCTGTAACAGCTCAATTGAAGCTTTAATGATAAACACAGAGATAATAACGCCCACATATGCTTCAAGACTGATTTTTGTAAAGATAAAGATAAGCGCAGCTAATAAAACAGAAGTGGAGAGTGTAGCGTCAAAAAGTGCATCTGAACCAGATGCAATAAGGGTGTCGGAGTTTACGCGATTACCTACAGAGCGGACGTAGTGACCCAAAATAATCTTTACGAGCACAGCTACTGCAATGATGACTAAAGACAGGGGACTATAGTCTGGAGTAACAGGATCTATGATGTCTTGGATAGATTTGATGAGTGAAGAAATACCTGCATACATAATGATTGCAGCAATTACTGTTGTAGTGATGTATTCGATGCGTCCGTGTCCAAAGGGGTGCTCGCGATCAGCTTTTTTGTTAGAGAGTTTGGTTCCCACAATGGTGATGATTGATGAAATTGCATCGGAGAGATTGTTCACCGCATCAAGAGTAACGGCAATTGAGTTAGATAAAATGCCCACAGCTGCTTTGAATGCCGCAAGGGCAACATTGGCTGCAATGCCAATGGCGCTAGTGCGTACAATGGCAGTTTCACGTTCAGAAGAGGTAATGGTTACCTGTGATTGGGTCATAGTAAATCTAGCTTTCTGTAACGTTAGAAAGAACCTTTAAAAGCAGTCGTTTAAGTTCAGCGCCTTCTTCGGGCGAGAGATTAACGCATGAGCCAATCTGATGTGGAACCACTTGAATTTCTCGCCTAAGGTCTTTGCCTTTTTGGGTAAGAGAAACAATTAGCTGACGTCCGTCTTTGTTTGTTTTTTGACGCAGTACAAGGCTCTTCTCCTCAAGCTTTTTAAGAAGTGGAGTTAAGGTGCCTGAATCAAGAAATAAAAACTCACCTAAGGTTTTGACATCCAAGGATTCATGTTCCCAAAGCGCCATCATGGCAATATATTGTGTATACGTTAGATTAAAGGGCTTAAGCAGCGGCGTATACCTTCGCACCACTTCTTTTGAGGCACTGTAGAGCGGGAAGCAGAGCTGGTTTTTGAGGAGAAGCTCGGGGATATCGGGGGAGTTGTCGAGTGTAGAAGAGCCGCTAGCAAAAGTGCTAGCGGCTGCAACGGACTGTATTTCTTTTTGAGAAGAACTCATGAGTAAATCGGTCCTCTCGCCTTACGCAAGTAGGTTTTTAATTGCAGACTCAACTTCTGCCATATCGGTGGTTGGCTCAAAGCGTGCAACAACGTTTCCCTGGCGGTCTACAAGGAATTTAGTGAAGTTCCACATGATATAAGCCTTGTCACCAAACTTCTTGTTGTTTGCCTTCGCAAATTTATCCAGCGCAAGGGCCTTGATGCCCCTACCAAAGCCTTGGAAGGGGAAAGCTGTTGCAAGACGCTCAAAGAGAGGATTTGCGGTCTCTCCGTTGACGTCGCCCTTCTTGAACTGTGGAAAATCGGTGCCAAATTTCATAGTGCAGAACTGGTGAATCTCTTCATCGGACTCTGGGGCTTGGCCTGCAAACTGATTGCAAGGGAAGTCTAAAATCTCAAAGCCTTGATCTTTATAAGCAGCATAAATGCGCTCAAGATCCTCATACTGTGGGGTAAAGCCGCAACCGGTTGCAGTGTTGACAATCAGAAGAACCTTTCCATCAAAAGAGGAGAGGGAAGTTACGGAGCCGTCACGCTCTTCTACGGAGAGGTCATAGATGTTGGTGTTTGCCATGATGTTCCTTTCAACAAGCCGCGGATTGTCCGAAGCATTGGATGACTTATTTTCTTTGGGTAGTGTACCCCAGTAGCTGTAACCTAACACAAATAAATTGTACACAATTTAAATTTCACAATAACGACATAGAAAGAATGTTATTTTTTCATTTAATTGATAGCCCATATGAGCAAATATCAATAATTTAAGTAACGCTTCAGAGCGGCATCTTCACAAAATTTATATGTACACCATGGCTAACCATAGGAAACGTTTTCGCAGGTAAGAAATTACTTGTGCACAATTGTTTCATTAGGATAACTAATTAGTAATGATTTTCACTTGTTTTTTTCGTATAATAATTTTATCTTCAATAGGTCATTAACCGATTAATTTGCAAAAAGCAGATGGAGGATTTTATGAAACTGAACAATTGGTGTCTCGCAGCCGGTGGCGCTGCACTTGCTGGCGTTGTTGCTGGTCTTGCTTCTAACGGCACTCTTCACAAGGCAGCTGTCAAAGCAACTGCCTATGGTCTTCGCGTAACTGACCGCGTTTCCGCAGAGACTCAGAACGTTGTTGACGAGGCTAACGACGTTGTCGCTGAGGCTCGCCGTGAGTCCAAGATCGACGCTGCAGTTCGCGCTCGCCTTGCTGAGCTCGAGGAGGGTATCCGCGCTGAGGTTACCAAGCAGGTCGACGCAGAGGGCGCACAGGCATAATTCATGCGCTTCACAATTACTAATGAAATCTCAGGTCGCATTCGTGCAAAATGCGACCTGGGTCATATTGTTGAGGCTGAAGCCCGTGGTATTTCCTATGAGCTGATGCGTGTTGACGGAGTTCGTCACGCTGAAGTTCACATGGCAAACGGTTCTCTCTTGCTAAGATTTGATCCTCTCAAGAGAGATCAGGTACTTGCGGCTGTTGGCGCCTTTGATGTCTTGAACTTGCCTCGAGAAGAAGAGGCAGGTCTTGAAGACTTCTGCAGCTCAATTGAGATGGCTCTTGAGAACAATCGTTTCCAGATGGAGGTTGTGACCACATTCGCACGCCGCTGGATTATGCGTTCTTTGCCACTGCCTGCAGTTGCTAACTACGCTTACGTTATTTTCCGCGCCATTCCATTTGTCGTGGAAGGCGTTAAGCGCCTGTTTAAGAAAGAGCTGACCGTTGAGGTTTTGGACGCAACTGCTATCACCACTTCAATTCTAAGAAATGAGTGGGCAGATGCATCTACGGTCATGTTCTTGCTTGAGCTGTCTGCAGCTATGGAGAACCACGTGGCAAGCCGAGCACGTCTTGCACTTCGTGATGGCCTAATTACCCGTTCTGAGAACGTCTGGGCTCGTATTGACGGTAAGGACGTTATGATTGCCCTTTCTGAGGTTGAGAAGGGCATGATTTTGCACCAGCGCGCTGGTGGCGTTCTTCCTGTTGATGGCAAAGTTGTTGAAGGCATTGGCCAGATGAACGAGGCTGCCATGACAGGTGAGTCCCGCCTTGTAACCAAAGAGCCTGGCTCAACCGTTTACGCAGGCACCGCCCTTGAAGACGGTGACCTCATGGTAAGCGTCACTGCTCCTCCAGGAATGTCTCGTATCGACAATATTGTTGATATGGTTGAGCAGTCTGCTGAGCTTAAGGCTGGCGCACAGTCTAAGGCAGAGCGCCTTTCTGATGCATTGGTTCCTTACAGCTTCCTTGCCTTCTTTGGTATTTGGGGCATTACCCGAAACATCACTAAGGCTATGACCGTTCTTATGGTTGACTATTCCTGCGCCATTAAGCTTTCCACTCCTGTTGCAGTGGGTAGCGCAATGGATGAGGCAGCTAAGTTTGGCATGACGGTTAAGGGCGGAAAATACCTCGAGAAGATTGCTGCGGCTGATCTTATCGTCTTTGATAAGACCGGTACGCTGACAAAGGCAGTTCCACATGTTGAGTGCATTGTCAGCTTCTGTGGTCGCACCGAGGACCAGCTTCTGCGTCTTGCTGCATGTATTGAGGAGCACTTCCCACACAGCATGGCTCGAGCAATTGTGAACGAGGCAAAGGTACGTGGCCTCAAGCACAATGACGAGTTCCACGCAGAGGTTAAGTATGTTGTTGCTCACGGTATTCGTACCAAGGTTAACGACAAAGAGGTCTGCATTGGCTCAGCTCACTTCATTTTTGATGACGAGAAGACCCCAATGCCCGAGGGAATTCAAGACGACCTTGCACAGATTGCTCCAACCTCGTCCATTATCTTTATGTCCGAGGATTCAAAACTTATTGCAGCAATTTGTATTACCGATCCTGTAAGGGAAGATGCAGCAGCAACTATTACGCAGCTCCGTGCTCTTGGTGTTAAGCGTATGGTTATGTTGACTGGCGACTCAGAAAACGTTGCAGCAAGTGTTGCTAAGAAGCTGGGTCTTGATGACTATGTGGCACAGATTCTCCCAGAGGATAAGTGTGAGTATGTTAAGAAGTTCCAGCAGGAGGGCTACACCGTTGCAATGGTAGGCGATGGTATTAACGATTCACCTGCACTAGCTGTTTCTGATGTTTCACTGGCTCTGTCTGATGCAACTGATATTGCTCGCGCAGTTGCGGATATTTCGATTAAGAATGATTCGCTTGAATCGCTGGTAATCATGCGTCTTTTAGGCCAGCAGGTAATGAAGAGGATTCACGCCGACTATCGTACGATTGTTGCGCTGAACAGCTCTTTCATTGCTGCAGGCGTTGCAGGTCTTATTACCGTAAGTGCTGCTGCATATATGCACAATCTTCTGACACTTATGGTAACGCTTGCAAACACAAGGTCACTGCTTACCACTGCAGCTCATAACCCTAATGTTCCTTCTGAGGTAAAGATGCTTTTAACTGAAGGACAAGCTGCCTAGAGCGCACTTGTGCGTCAACAAAGCGCTTCTTTAGATCGCGTTAGAGCTCCCGTTTCTTATTTGTAAGAGGCGGGAGCTTTTTTCTGTCAAAAAGTAAAAATATTTTGAGTTTTCTCTTGCATTTAGTTAGCTATGGCTTACACTTTAAATAGTTAGAAGAGGTTAACTTGTTAAGGTTTTTATATAACAGGAGCTAGTTCTAACAAAATTGCTTTATCAGCCCGGAACCTTTCCCCTCTCCAAGGGTCCGGAATCCAGGCGCCGTCGGCTCCCTTTTAGTCGACGGCGCATTTTTAAGAAGGGAGCAAGTACGGTATGGATTGTCTTACTTCTTTTGAGAATTCATCGCTCCTAGACGTTCCTTCTCCCTATACCTATTCCGCTGATAAAAAGCCTGTTTTTAATGAGGGCGGGAGAGCGTATACTCCCGAGCTCTGTCACGATTTTGCAACAACATTTGTTCGCTGTGCTGCTGGTGTTATTGCTCACGTTAAGCCGGCTGCGCTCTTTTCATTTGCTTCTCATAAGTCTTGTAGCTCTTGCGCAAGCCTCGTCTGCACTGATCCAACGTTGAGGTCATTTCTCTGCAACGCTACTCACGAGCTCTCACTGTTTGGGGTAACGCTCCTTGCTACCTCTGCTATTTCTGGCGGAAAGGTGACGTTTGTTGCCTATAGACCTGAGCTTGTTGAGGATATTCTCGCCAAATCAGAGCACTGTGAATTTCTGGCTGCCTTTGGCCATTCCACTGAGTCAGTGCAGGCGTTGATGAAGAGCATGCGTTCAAGAATTTTTGCTTTTCACGCAAGAAAAGCCGCGTTTCCGCACGAGATTGGACTGGTACTGGGCTATCCACTTGCTGATGTTCAAGGCTTTATGAATGGACAGTCTGAGCTTTTTACTGGTGCTTGGAAAGTCTATGACAACACGGAAGAAACTCGCCTTCGTCTCGAGAGACTTAAAGATGCAGAAGACCAGTGCAAGCATCGTTTTTATCAAGGGGAATCTTTAGCGCAGATTCTCTCATCGTATGGCAATACCAAGAAATGTCAGGTTGCATAAGGGGTGTGCTTGGATTTCTTGTTGAGGTATTGAAAGTAATGTGTAGTTTTCCAGGGGGAACCTGGACACAGAAGGAGGAAATGTATGAGTAAAGTAGCAGTTGTGTATTGGTCCATGACGGGCAATACTGAGGCAATGGCAAAAGAGCTTGCAAGCGCAGCAGATACCGAGGCTATTGAGTCTTCTGAGTTTTCTGCAGATATGTGCGATCAGTACGATGCATTTGCTTTTGGTTGCCCTGCTATGGGTGACGAGGAGCTTGATCCTGATTTTGAGGAGCTCTTCAACGATTGCGCTGGCAAGCTTGGTCAGAAGCCAACCGCTCTCTTTGGTTCTTACGACTGGGGAACCGGCGACTGGATGGAGACTTGGAAGCAGAATGCTGAAGCAGAGGGTGTCAACGTTGTTGAGACTTTTATCTGCAACCTTGAGCCAGATGACGATGCTCTTGAGGCTCTTCGCGGCCTTGGTGCAAAGCTTTCTGCTTAAACTGCATTACGATTTTTGCTGTTGCTGTTAAATTTTGCGAGAAAAACATCATTTTTTGAATAATCTAGAAAATGGTGGGTAGTAAAACAGCAACAGAAAGGAAGTTTGTATGTCACCAATCAATATTATTGTTATTCTTGCTGTTGTAGCGCTTTGCGGTTTTGCGGTTTATCGTGTTTACGGAATTGCTGCAGGTAAAAAAGGCTGCTGCTCTGATGAGGGAACAGGCGTTACTACCTGTAACACAGAGCAGGTTTCTGCTGCAGATGGTCCAGAAGACAAAGATGAATCTCATTACCCTTATGTTCAAACATTTGAGATTGGTGGTATGACTTGCCAGAACTGCGTCAATCATGTGACTCGAGCTCTCGATAGTATTGAGGGAACATGGGCGCAGGTTACTCTAGCTGGTGGTCAGGCACGTATCCTCAGCAAAAATCCGATTGATGTCGATGCGTACCGAGCTGCCGTAGAGAAAGAAGGCTACCGTCTTCGTGCGTAAGCACAACAAGATCTTCTCGCAAGAAACAAACTTTGAAGAAATTTTGTAAAACTTGCGTAATAGCTGTGCAAAGTAGCGCTCTTTGGCTTGTTTAATCAGCCGAAGAGCGCTATCCTATTGCCCGTATGGCGTCAAGCTATGCACTGTATCTGTTGGCCCCCGAGAGCATGTAAGTTTCCGAGTAGAGAAGCCCACGTATTGGCACTCTGGCAGCAACCATGTTGACCGGGGCCCCGTTTTGGAAGGGGTCCACCTTTGAGTGAGATTCAGAACTCGTCCATCTTCTCTTTGGATGAAATTTCCGATGAGGAAATGAACAGCCTGATCGACGGCACTGTCACCGACTTTGATGAGGGTGATCTTGTCAACGGCACCGTCGTCAAGATTGAGCGCGATGAGGTCCTCGTAGACATTGGCTACAAGTCTGAGGGCGTTATTCCTGCTCGTGAGCTTTCTATTCGTAAAGACGTTAACCCTGCAGAGGTCATCTCCCTGGGTGAGGACGTCGAGGCCCTTGTTCTCCAGAAAGAGGACAAAGAGGGTCGTCTGGTTCTCTCCAAGAAGCGTGCTGAGTACGAGCGTGCTTGGAAGGCAGTTGAGGATAAGTTCAACGCTGGTGAGACCGTTGAGGGCGAGGTTATCGAGGTTGTTAAGGGTGGCCTGATTCTTGACATTGGCCTCCGTGGCTTCCTGCCTGCATCTCTTGTTGATCTCCGTCGTGTCAAGGATCTTGGTGCATTCATGGGCACTCGTATTGAGGCTCGTGTTATCGAGATGGATCGCAACCGCAACAACGTTGTTCTTTCTCGCCGTATTGTTCTTGAGGAGGCTCGTAAGGCAGAGCGTCAGGACATCCTGGGCAAGCTCCAGGTTGGCATGAAGCTCAAGGGTACTGTTTCCTCCATCGTTGAGTTTGGTGCATTTGTTGACCTTGGCGGCATTGACGGCCTGGTTCACATTTCCGAGCTTTCTTGGAACCACGTTAACCACCCATCTGAGGTTGTTAAGGTTGGCCAGGAGGTTGAGGTTCAGGTTCTCGACGTTGACCTTAACCGTGAGCGTATCTCCCTTGGTCTTAAGCAGACTTCCGAGGATCCATGGCGTGTACTTGTTTCCAAGTACCCAGTTGACGCTATCATCGAGGGCACTGTCACCAAGCTTGTTACCTTCGGTGCATTTGTTGACCTTGGCAACGGCGTTGAGGGCCTCGTCCACATCTCCGAGATGGCTAAGCAGCACGTCACCGCTCCATCTCAGGTCTGCAAGGTTGGCGACGTTGTACAGGTAAAGGTCATGGAGATTGATCTTGACCGTCGTCGCATCTCCCTGTCTATGAAGGCAGCTGCAGAGACCCTTGGCATTGACATTGAGGTCACTCCACTTCCAGAGGAGGAGCGTGCAGCAGCAGAGGCAGCAGCAGCTGAGGCTGAGGCTGATCTTGAGGCTCACCTTGTTGAGTCTGAGGCTAACGCACAGGCAACTGAAGAGGCTGCAGAGTAGAGCACTTTGCGCATCTAGAGATTTGTCAAGAGACGTCATCGAAAGATGACGTCTCTTTTTATGTAAGTAACAAATATCTCCATTCCTTCAACAGGGTGTTAATGCGAAAATATAACGCTAAGTTTTTATTCTGAGGAGGAATACGCCTATGACATCAAAGATGCAGGGCCGCAGTTTTCTTGCTGTTATGTTTGCATTTTTGGCAGCTTTAATCTTTATGCCAAATATTGCATACGCTGCAAGTAATAATTCGTTTTATAACGGCACTACTACTAACGTGTCTCCTTCTGTGAGTGCGGATGGTCTTATCGAGCGTTCTGTTTACTTTACAGATGCTTCTGGCCAGACATCTAACTACGCTTATAAGGATAATGACACCACTCAGATGAACCGCTCCATTGTAGATATTGATAAGTATCAGAATCTGCAGGCAGTGGTAAAGATTACCAACATCTCTTCATCTCCAGTTTCTGTAAACGAGGTTATGCAGCTGCCACTTACTTACTATGTCAGCTCAAGCCCTAATCCTGATTTGCGTGCAACTGGATTTACCTTCTCATCAACTAATACAGCAACTGCAATTAATCTGAACATTAGTGGACTGAACGGTGGTTCTGGCTCTCAGCCTGCAGCTACTGCTTATGCTGCATACCAGGCAGCTGGTCAGGACAATGCTGAGATGCGTTCCGTTTCTGTCTCGGGCACTCTGGCCGCTGGTGAGACCATTACGCTTACTGTTCCTCTGACACTTACCAATGGCTCTACTCTTAATCTGTACGGTACCAACTATGTGGGTCTTACCCAGTATCTGCTTGATCACAGAACCTCTTACGGAAACCCTCGTGTTTCAGTTAGGTTTGCAAGGCAGGTCTTGGAAGAGGGAACAAACAATTCCATTCTTAGCAGCAATAAGAAATATCTTGGCGTAATTATTAGGCCTGACGGTAGCTATTACGCTATCCCACAGGACGAGTGGAATTACATGCCAACTATTTCTGCAAGTGATATTCACGTTGATAATATCCTGTATGAAGATCGCCACAGCGCAACGGAGAACGATGCTCTGTATACCGGCGGTGCGTACTACATTGATTTGACCAACATTAAGAATGCCATGAGGGATTATGGCTATTCAGTTCACACTGGAAATTCCAATAGGGGACTGTACCTTAATCTTCCTGGCTGGCAGCTTGCTGTTGATAATGATCTTGCTGATGATGTGTATCAGGAGTATTCGTACACTTCTCTTTCTAGCGGCAACCTTGTCATCAATGCTTCTGAGAACTCAACTGATGAGCTTGATCTTAACAATGGCGTTATCTCTCCTCTTTATACAGAGCTCAGGCAGGTAGTTACTGCACACGACAGCACTATTACCGCTAACCAGGATTCCTGGACTATTCTTGATAACCTTGATGCTATGGTTGATCACAGCGCTGGTCAGGTTACCCCTGCTGCTGGTTCTGCTGACGCTCGCGTTAAGGTTGTTGATCAGAGCGGTACAGTTGTACTTGATACAGCAACAATGGATGCAGCAACTGTTGCTCAGAAGGCAGAAGAGATTTCTAAGACTCCAGGTGCATACTCCGTCACCTATTACTATTACTTCAATGGTAATGCTGCAGCTGCAGGCAATGACTACGAGGCAGCAAAGACGGTTACCCTAACCGTTGAGTCTGATACTCCAACTCCAACACCAACTCCAGCTCCAGAAGAGCCTTCCAATCCTGCTTCTCCTGTAAAAGAGAAGAAGACAAAGAAGAAGAAAGCACAGCTTCCTAATACGGGAGAAGAGCTTCTGGTAATGCCTCTTATGGTTATGGGTGGAGCTGCTTTAACAGCCGTAGGTCTTATGAAGCGTAAGCACTAAGACAGAGAGTTCTTCTCGTTACATGCATTTGTATTGGCAGGTATCTCTTTAGTACCTGCCAATATTTTTATGGAAAAATGGACAACTGTCCAAAAATGCTTAGTCAATTTTTATGTTTCAATATAGGTAAATCCTATATGATTTGACAAAAAGCGCAGGTAAATAGATTTTGCTGTTATCGTCGCAATTTAATGTTTCATGTCTATTTCATCCTAGGTATATATAGGTAAATGCTGGTAATTGTTTTGTATAGTTATCTGACCCCAGCAGGGTTGTCTTATAAATCGTTTTAATAAGAAAGAAGGGTTAACATGCTGGAGAACTCACTAAGCCGTCGTAATTTTTTGAAGGCATCAGGTATGGTAGCGGCTGGTGGTGGCGCATCTATGATGCTGGCTGGCTGCAATCCTTCCTCCACTGATACTCCTGTGGCTTCTGATAAGAAGAAGATTCTTCGCTACGGCTCCGCAAATTCTAAGCAGGGCCTTGATATGCAGCGTGCAAACAACTCACAGTCCGCATGTGTTGCAGACTCTGTTTGCGAGTCTTTGCTTCGTTGGACTGAGGATAATGAGCTTGTCACATGTCTGCTTAAAGAGATTCCAACCTTTGAGTCTGACGGTCTTACTCTTAAGTGCGAGCTCAAAGAGGGCATTAAGTTCCACGACGGTACTACTTTGACCGCAAAGGATGTTAAGTACACCTTTGAGCGTATGTTTAAGCCAGAAACTAAGGCTCTCTCCACCAGCTTCTTTGACAAGATTAAGGGTGCTCCAGAGATGCTTGCCGGTAAGGCAACTGAGCTTGAGGGCCTGACTGTTCAGGATGATACTCACTTCACCTTTACGCTTTCTGAGCCTTACATTGTCTTTGTAAGCGTTCTTGGTATCTCCTATGCTTGCATTTTCCCAGAGAAGGCTTGTGAGGCTGCTGGCGCTAATTGGGGCACTGGTACTAACCTCATTGGTACTGGTAAGTACAAGATTAAGAGCAACGATGACACCACTGAGGTAGTTCTCGAGCGCTTTGATGACTACCATGACGGCAAGCCTGCACTGGATGAGATTCGTATTCACTACTACGATGACACCAACACTCAGCTGCTTGCATTCAAGAACAACGACATCGATTTCTGCGATCTTCCATCTTCTCTGTATCAGCAGTATTCAAGCGATGCTGACGTCAAGGACCTTATCACTGCATATCAGACTCTTGGTGTTAACTTCATCAACCTTAACCTCAAAGAGGGTCTAGGTCTGACTGACCCTAAGGTTCGACAGGCACTTTCTCTGGCAATCAACCGTCAGGAGCTTGTTGATAACATTGCTTCTGGTAACGGTACCGTTGCAAGTGGTTGGCTTGCTCCTGCAACACCTGGTTACGACAAGAGTGCACCTGCATTTGAATACGATCCAGAGAAAGCTAAGTCTCTGCTTGCTGAGGCTGGTGCATCTGACCTTAAGCTTTCTGCAAAGGTTAGAAAGTCTTACGAAAAACTCCTTGTTGCTGTTCAGGAGTACTGGAGCAAGGTTGGCGTTACCCTTGATGTTCAGGTAGAGGACAACGCAGTCTGGAATACTGACTGGGCTGCTGGTAACCTCCAGATTACTACCCTTGCTTGGTATCCACTGTTTGCCGATGGTGACCAGCACCTGTACACCTACTTCTACAGCACTAACGCTGCAAAGAAGTCTTCCTTCTACAACAACCCAGAGTTTGACAAGCTTCTTGTTGAGGGTCGCTCTGAGTCCAACAAGGATAAGAGAACAGAGGATTACAAGGACGCAGATAACCTGCTGACTCGTACAGACTTTGCTACACTTCCTCTGTATTGGCCAAAGAACTCCTTTGTCGCTAAGAAGTACGTCAAGAACGCTAAGGTTGGAAACTTGATTTATCACTTCTTTGATGTCGATATTGATACATCTAATTCCGATTACACCGTTCCAGAGGACTAAGTAGCAAACTTGCTATAAACTTTAAAGCGGCATCTAAGATTCTTGGATGCCGCTTCATTTTCTTGAGGGGAGAGGAGCTCAGGAGTGAGATCGTTTCTAATCAAACGAATCCTTCAAGCAGTGAGCGTTGTAGTTTGCATTTCTGCTTTAACGTTTTTTGTCTTGAACATCGTCCCAGGTGACCCAGTACGAGTCATGATGGGCGATATGGCTGATGAGGCTACTGTTCAACAGGTCCGTCACACCATGGGTCTTGATAAGCCAATTCCAGAGCAGTATGCAAACTGGTTTGTAAAAATGCTTGGTGGAGATTTTGGAACTTCTTACACTCAGAAGCGACCTGTCATTGCACTTCTGACTAAGGCTTTGGGAGTTACGCTACGCTTAGCAGTGTTTGCGTATCTTTTTGCCATAGTACTTGGTCTTTTGATGGGTATTCTCGCCGCAGTAAACCATGGAAAATGGCTTGATAGATCGCTTATGTCAGCTGCAATCTTTGGTATTTCTGCTCCATCGTTTTGGGTAGCACTTGTACTGCAGATTATTTTTGCTTTGACGCTTAAGTGGTTCCCGTTGTCTGGTGTTAAAACGCCATCCGCGTACGTTCTTCCTGTTATTGCGCTGGGCTCTCGTTACGCAGCAAGTATTGCCCGCGTTACCAGGACCAGCATGCTGGACGTATTAAATCAGGACTACATTAGAACTGCTGAAGCTAAGGGCCTTAAGCGCTCCGCTATTGTTTTGAAACATGCGCTCAGAAATGCTCTTATCCCAATTATTACCATTGCTGGATCTCAGCTGGGAGACATTCTTACTGGTTCCATCATCATTGAGCAGATTTTTAATATGAACGGTATGGGTAAGTTGCTTATTGATGCAATTAATGCTCGTGACCTACCGCTGATTCAGGGTAGTGTCATGTACGTGGCAATTATCTGCGTTGTTATTTATCTGCTTGTTGATATCTTGTACGCGGTAGTTGATCCACGAATTCGTCTTGGAGAGGAGGCATCAGAGTAATGGCTTTGTTTACAAGTGATAAAAATAGCGAGAAGGTCCAAAAGACCGAAGCTGTACTTGAAGATGCCACCAAGGCTCAAGAAGAGGAACAGGCTGCCACGGGAAAAGTTCGTGCGCAGAGCTATTGGCAGGTTAGCTGGAACATCTTTAAGAAAAATAAACTGGGCATGATTTGCTTGGGCATTGTTTTGGCTTTGGTGATTATTGCAATTCTTGCTCCTGTTCTTGCTCCATATGGCTACAAAAATCAAAACCTTTCAATTCAGAATCAGAATCCAACATTTGCGCACTTACTTGGTACTGATGAGTACGGCCGAGATATTCTTTCTCGTATTATTTACGGCTGCCAGATTTCTCTGTCTGTTGGTATTATTTCGCAGGCAATTGCCCTGTTTATCGGCTTTGTAGCAGGAGTTGCAGCAGGATATTACGGTCGCTGGGTTGATGCAGTTGTGTCCTTTATCATTCAGGTTTTCTCCAGCTTCCCATTCTTGCTTTTTGCAATTTTGATTATGTTTGTTATGGGTCCAGGTCTTATTAACCTCTATATTGCACTGGGTCTTTTGATGTGGACAACCACAGCAAGGCTGATTCGAGGCGACGTCATGCGTCTGAAGAATTCTGAATACATTCAGTCTTGTATTTTGTCTGGTGGTAACAGCTTCCGCATCATCATGAAGCATTTGCTTCCTAACTGTATGTCAACGCTGATTGTTGTTTCTACCTTGGGCATTCCAAGCGCAATTCTTTCTGAGGCAACACTCTCGTTCTTGGGATTGGGTGTTCAGCCACCTGAGGCAAGTTGGGGCCAAATGATTGCAGCATCTCAGCCATACCTTGCATCACAGCCTCTCTACAGTATTGCCCCAGGTATTGTCATCATCATTACAGTTATGTCTTTCAACTTGCTTGGCGATGCACTTCGCGACGCCCTTGATCCAAAGATGCGTTCTTAGAAAGGAGGTTACGTTTATGGCAGAAAAAACAGATGCAACATTTGAGCACGTTATCGAGGGTCCAAATGGACAGTCTGTGCAATTTTGCAGCCTTGAGGAGCGCAAACTTGCACAAGAAACCGCTCAAAAGGAGCGAGAAGAGCAGTGCAAGAAGAACGTCCTTCTCGACGTTAATCATCTTGATGTTACGCTTTTCACCGAAGATGGCGCACTTCCTGCAGTAAGTGGCCTCTCGTTTATTATGCGTAAAGGCGAGACTCTTGCAGTAGTAGGAGAGTCTGGCTGCGGTAAGTCCATGACAGCTTTATCTGTTATGGGATTGCTTCCTACACCTCCTGCGCAAATTACCGGCGGAGAAATTATTTTTGAGGGAACTGATTTAACGCAGCTTCCTCGTGGTGGCATGCGTGACTTTCGCGGTAATCGCATCGGAATGATTTTCCAGGAGCCTATGACCTCCTTGAATCCTGTTATGAAATCTGGTCTTCAGATTCGTGAGGGCATCCTTGTTCATAATCCCAACATGAGCAAACAGGAGGCAGATCAGAAGGCTCTTGATATGATCAAGCTGGTGGGTATTCCTGCACCAGAGAAGGTCTTCTCGTCATATCCACATGAGCTTTCTGGTGGCATGCGACAGCGTGTCATGATTGCTATGGCTCTTGCCTGCCAGCCATCACTGCTTATCTGCGACGAGCCAACAACCGCTCTTGACGTAACGGTTCAGGCACAGATTCTGCAGATTATCGATCGCATGAAGCAAGATTTGGGCACCGCTGTCATGTTGATTACGCATGACATGGGTGTTGTTTCCGAGATGGCTGACTGGGTTCTTGTCATGTACGCTGGTCATCGTGTTGAGTATGCGCAGTCTGCAGAGCTCTTTACTAACCCTCTGCACCCTTATGCTCAGGGCTTGATTGCGTCCATTCCATCGTTTGACGAGCGCACCAAGGAACTCTATGCAATTCCTGGTAGCGTTCCTATGCTTTCTCACATGCCTTCTGGTTGCCCGTTCCATCCACGTTGTCCGTTTGCTAAGGACATTTGTAAGAAGCGTCGTCCTGGCTTGACTGCTGTTGGTGAAGACAATTGCCATACTGTCAGCTGTTGGAAATACACTGATGAGTGGGGTGAGTAGTCATGGCAGAAGAGAAGAACACAGACGTCAAGGACCTTTCTGGCGAGAAAACCATCTTGTCCGTAAAGAACTTGGTTAAGCGATTCCCCATCAAAAACGGTGTATTTGGTCGTTCTAACGCTTCCATTCATGCTGTTGAGGACGTTTCGTTTGAGCTCAGGCGCAAAGAGACCTTGGCCATCGTTGGTGAGTCTGGCTGCGGAAAGTCCACAACAGGCAAGTGTGTTCTGCGCCTCACCGAGCCAACCTCTGGTACGGTTGAGCTTGATGGGGAGGACTTTACCTCGCTTAAGGGAGAAGATCTTAAGCGTGCTCGTCAGAAGATGAAGCTGATCTTCCAGGATCCTTACAGCTCACTGAACCCTCGTATGACGGTCATGGATATCATTGGCGAGCCTATTGATATTGCAGGCACCTATAAGACAAAGGCAGAGCGTGATGCTCGCATTGAAGAGGTTATGGAGGAAGTTGGCCTTAACCTTGAGTTCAAGTACCGCTACCCTCACGAGTTCTCGGGTGGCCAGCGTCAGCGTATTGGTATTGCTCGCGCTATTGTGCTTGAGCCAGAAATTGTTGTCTGCGACGAGCCTGTTTCTGCGCTGGACGTTTCTGTTCAGGCAAAAGTAATCAACTTGCTTGAAGAGCTTCAGAAGGACCACGGTCTGGCATACATCTTTATTAGCCATGACCTTTCCGTTGTTCGCCACATTGCAGATACTGTTATGGTCATGTATCTGGGTCACCAGATGGAGTTTGCCACCAAAGACGCCCTCTTTGAGCGTCCTCTGCACCCATACACTCAGGCACTTCTGAATGTTATTCCTCGTATTCGCCACGAGCGTATCCAGGAAAAGCGCATTCTTCAAGGTGATGTTCCAAGTCCTGCTAACCCACCTTCAGGCTGCGTATTCCACACGCGCTGCCCTAAGGCAATGAAGGTTTGCTCCGAGCGCATTCCTGAGCGTATCGAGGCTGAGCCAGGTCACTTCTGCGCTTGCCACCTGTACGACGCGTCGCTCTCTGATGCCGACCGCACACCTCAGGTTGCGCATGCTATTGAGGCGGCTCAGAAGGCCGTAGAAGAAGCGCGCCTTGAGGAGAAGATTTCCGAGTAGCGCATCTTATTGTCGTGTCTTAAAACGGCATACAAACACAAAAATGGCGAGAAGACCAATTGATCTTCTCGCCTTTGTTTTGTATGGAGGAAGCCTTACTTCTTCTTAACCTTATCGAAGTGAGGGTTAACCAGAACGCTGAGGCCGGTAAACTCTGGCTTCAAGACGTAAGGCATCTGTGGCCAGTCGATAGGCAGGCAAGCGTAGTCTGTGTGAGTCATAAGGCTATCTGCCTGGCGGGTAAGCTCAAGTACCTTGTCGTTGTTGTTAACGGTAAGGCGAGCCTGGTCAACCAGGTTGTCAAACTCGGTGCTGTTGTAGAAGGAAGACTTCTTAGCGGCGCGGTCAGAGCGGAAGTAGGAGCCCATGTGCTCAACACCCTGGAAGGAGAGGGTAGACCAGGTAACAAGAGTGACTTCAAGGTCACCGTTAGTACGTGCGTCGCTCCAAACACCAGAGTCAATAACGCTTACGTTACAGGTAACGCCAATCTTTGACCAAGCATCCTGAAGAGCAACCATGAGGTTCTGATCCTGGCTTCTGACCTGAGCGTTAAGAGTGAGGTTAGAAACACCTGCCTGTGCAAGAAGTTGCTTTGCTTTGTCTACGTTGTACTCAAACTCTGGAGCGGACTCATTGTAGCCGGTCTCAGAAGATGGGATAAACGACTTAGCAGGCTTTGCAACACCAGAAAGAATGGTGCTACAAATGGTGTCTCTATCAATTGCCATAGAGAGTGCCTGGCGAACGCGAACATCTTTGAGGTTCTCGCTCTTAAGGTTCAAGTTTACAAACTGCGTAGATGCAGGGGTGTAGTTGACAATCTCTTTGGAAATAGACTCATCATTTTGATACTGCTGAATAAGAGACTGAGAAATAAAGACCAGGTCAACATCGTTGTTCTTGTAGTTAAGAACACGGGTGTTAGCGTCGTCAATGTAGACAAATCTAAGCTCATCCAGACCAGGCTTACCCTCATGGTAATCAGCAAATCCCTCAAGAACAACTTCTGTGGTGCTGTCATTAGAGACAAGCTTATAAGCGCCAGTACCAATGAAGTTGGTCTCAGTACCCCATGCTTCACCAGCTTCTTTGCAAGCCTTCTCTGGGTAGATAACAGCGTAGAACTGAGCCATGATTGCATTAAAGGTTGAATAAGGCTGAGTCAGTTTGATGTCAAAGTGACGGTCATCCTTAATAACAACACCAGAAAGCTCTTCTGTTGTGCCAGCAATAATATCTTTAGCGCCCTCAATGTATGCATACGAGTCAATTGAGGTTGCCTTAGTAGCTGGCAAGAACATACGCGTCAAGGTGTATTTAACGTCAGAGGACTTAAGGGTCTCTCCATTGTGGAATTTAATGCCATCCTTAAGCTCATATGAGTAGGTAAGGCCATCTTCAGAGACGGTAGGGAGACCTGTTACCAGGTTTGGCTCAATTTCTTTTGTGTCTGGGTTAAGCACCAGCAAAGATTCTGCAACTGCCTCAGATACGCCAACAGAGCCAGAGGTCTTCTGAGTATCAAAGGTTACCTTTGGGTTATTTACGCCAAAGCGCAATACTTTTTTCTGGTTGTCTTCGCCAGCTGAACCGCCACAAGCAGAAAGTAGTGAAGCAGAACCGGCGGCAACGGCAGCCGCCAAAGATCCACGTAAGAATGTTTTACGGGAAAGATTAGTAAAAACGTGCTCTTTCATAGGGCGCCTTCCGTTTGTATCTTCACAACATGAAGTTTAAATGTAGGAACTGGCTTCTTAATACCCAAATTAATTGTATGCAATACAGAAAAAATGTTTCATGAGTGAAAAAACATTGTGAAGGAAGAGTTGTCAGGGTGGCATGAAAAACGCAAAAGCGATAAAGTCATAGACTCATTAAGGGTATACCTTTAACGTGAATTTAGATAGAAGTACTGACTGATAAGAGGATTTTGTGGTTATTCCAGATATTGTTAAAGATGCATTTAGTGATGTTCCCAAGCTTCCTGCTTCTAAGCGCCCTCTTATCTGTGTAACTCCTCGCTGGATGCCTGAAGAAAATTTTTCTGATTCTGCTTCTGTATCACAAATTCAGTTTGATGCCATTCTTGCAGCTGGTGGCATCCCAATCATGATGCCTTTAACAGAAGATCCAGAAGTTATTGGTCAGTTTGTTGAGATGTGTGACGGCTTCTGCCTCACTGGTGGTCATGATGTTGACCCTCGCAATTGGGGAGAAGAGCCACGCGACCTTAATCGTTTGTGTCCTATCCGAGATGCGCTTGAGTTTGAGCTGGTAAAGCAGGTACTTGCTGCAGATAAACCTTTACTTGCCATTTGCCGTGGCCTACAGCTTTTAAACGTTGTGCTGGGCGGTACGCTTGTACAAGATTTGCACACCCTTGAACCAACAGAAAATCATGCATTCTGGACTCATTCGGCAAATTTGTACCATCCAGCTCATGCTGTTCATGTTCAAAAAGATTCTTTGCTGTACAACGCTCTGGGTAAGGTTGAAGACATTCAAGCAAACTCGTATCACGATGAGGCCCTGAAAAAGGTTTCCGCTGAGCTTAATGTAGTTGCGTATGCTTCAGACGGCATTATTGAAGGAGCCGAGGTCAAGGGCAAGACGTTTGCTCTAGGTGTGCAATGGCATCCAGAGTATGGTTGGCAATACAGCAAAGCTGACTGTGAACTTTGGAAATCCTTTGTTACAGCTTCACGAGCCTCACGGTCTTCTCGTTAATACATTGATACTCTAAACTGCGTTAACTATTTGGTTAGCGCAGTTTTTTGTAAGGGAGTTTTATGAGTGACGTTCTAGATAGATTTATTGAGTATTGCAAGGTTTCTTCTCAGTCTAATCCTCTGACGGCAGATACCGTTCCTTCAACTGAGTCTCAGCACCAGATGGCTGAGGTTGTTGCGGCTGACCTTCGCGAGCTTGGCGCAGAGAATGTGGTTGTTGATGAGCACGCCTATGTGGTTGCTCACTGGCCGGCAAGCAAGGGTTTGGAGGACCTTCCAACTCTTGGTTTCTGCTGCCACATTGATACGGCTTGGCAGTCTTGGGGTAACCCCGTTCATCCTCAGGTAGTTACGTATGAGGGTGGCAAGTTGGTGGTTGGTTCTGATCGTGAGGGCAGAGAGGTCTATATCAGCCCTGAGACAAATCCTCAGCTTGAGCACATGATTGGTTGGCAGCTTGTTACCACTGATGGCACGTCGCTGCTTGGCGGCGATGACAAGGCTGGCATTGCCATGCTGGTCAGTTTGCTTGCTCGCTACAAAGAGCATCCAGAACTTAAGCACCCACGTATTGCACTTGCGTTTGTTCCTGATGAGGAGATTGGCCACGGCGCAGCTCTTCTGGATCTTGACGCTTTTGGTGCTGCGTATGGTTACACCATTGATGGGGGTCCGTTTGGTGAGTTCTGCTACGAGACCTTCAATGCTGCTGAGGTGTTTGTGCGTGCTCACGGACTTTCGGTTCACACGGGTACCGCAAAAGGCCAGATGATCAATGCATCTGAGGCAATCATGCGCTTCCACGAGCTGCTTCCACCTGCGGAGCGTCCTGAGTTCACTGAGGGCTATGATGGCTTCTTCTATCTGGAGCGCGTCAACGGTGATTGCGAGTCTGCTCGCGCTGATTACATTATTCGAGACCATGACCAGGCAAAGGTTGAGCGCCGTAAGCAGTTGATGGTTGATGCTGCAGCGTATGTAAACAAGCAGATTGGCTCTGAGGTACTTTCCGTTGAGATTTACGACCAGTATCACAACTTGGCTGACATCGTATTAAAGCCTGAGTATGCGCACTTAATCGAGAATGCTCGCACTGCATACGAGAAGGTCGGCGTAGAGATGACCTGCATTCCAATGCGCGGCGGCACCGATGGATCCCAGCTTTCCTTTAGAGGATTCCCTTGCGCTAATCTTTCTGCCTGCTACTACAATGCTCACGGCGTCAGAGAGTTTGTTCCTGTCCCAGAGCTTGAGGGCATGGTTGACATGCTTGAGCACCTGGTAGAGCTCTACACCCATCCACAAAACTAGGAGATAGTCATGACTCATTTTGAAACTGATACACAGTATTTGATTGATACTACAAAGAAGCTTGTTGAGTGCGATAGCCCTGTTGGCTACTACGAGCGCATCCATGAGCTGCTTCGAGAGCTTGTTGCCGAGGCGGGCTATGAGCTTCAGATTGATAACAAAGCTACGGCGTATGTCCTGGTAGAGGGTAAAGATACCAGCAAGACTGTGGGCGTTAATGCTCACCTTGACACCATTGGCCTGATTGTTCGCGGCTTCAATTCAGACGGCACACTGCGCGTTCGCCAGCTGGGCGGCATCAACTACCACAGCATTGAGGGCGAGACCTGCCATGTTGTCTGCAGAGATGGCTCCGTTGTTGATGGTCAGGTAATCTGCAATCACCACTCCGTTCACGTCTTTGAAGACGCTCGAACCATGGAGCGCAACGAGGACAACATGTCCATCTCGCTTATCGCTGACGTTTCTTCCCCTGAGGAAGCTCGTGCGCTGGGCGTCTCTGAGGGTGCAGTTGTTGCCATTGATCCTCACTTTGAGATGTATGACAACGGCTATATGGTTTCTCGCTTTATCGACGATAAGGCTTGTGTTGCCGCACAGCTTCATACACTCCGTTGGCTGGCGCAATCTGGCGAGAAACCCCTCTATAACACCTTGTTCGCATTCCCAATGTACGAGGAGATTGGTCACGGCGGCGCATTCTTGCCTGTTGAGGTGGATGAGTACGTATCGCTGGACATTACCCTTATTGGCCCTGACTACAATTCAAACGAGCACCACGTAGGTATCATTGTTTCTGATATTCGCTCGCCTTACGATTGGGAAGTTTCCAACAAACTTATTGTGTGTGCGCAGGAGGTTGTTGAGCCAGAAAAGTGGAACCAGCAGGTTGCCTTCCACTTCTCAACTGATGCTAACGCTGCGTATTTCTCTGGCAACGATCTTAAGAGCGGCGCATTTGGTCCAGCATGTCTCAACACTCACGGTCGCGAGCGCTGCCACATCGATGCAATTATCGGCACTGAGAACCTGTGTCGTGCGTACGTCCTTGGATATGGCGAGAAGAACTAGTTTTTCTCGCCATTGGCACGTCTTGCCTTTTGGATGTATCAAAGAGTTTGCAAGATATGCTGTATATCGTATGAATTTTGCTGTAGACGTGATAAGGTAGCCGTAGTTAACTTTTCGAGTCAGGAGTGATTCATGGATAGACGTTCGTTCCTTAAACTTGCAGGTCTTATTCCAGCTACTGCATTGTTTGGCTGCAAGGGAACAGACCAAGAGAAGTCTCAAGATGCTGCAAAAGATGAGGCTAAGAAATCTGATCCCGTTGCGGTAAAAGTTGCAACGCTCAAAGGACCTACTGCCATGGGCTTAGTTAAGTTCATGAGCGAGGTTGAGGCGCAAAACATTACCGATAACAACTACTCGTTTGAGATTTTGGATGCTCCTGATCAGGTAGTTGCTAAGGTTGCTCAGGGTGACGTTGACGTTGCCTCTATTCCTGCAAACCTTGCAGCTACGCTCTTTAACAAGACCAAAGGCGCCTATAAGGTAGCTTGTCTTAACGTATTGAACGTCCTTTACATTGTTGAGACGGGTAGCGCTATCTCTAAGCTTACTGACCTCAAGGGAAAGACGCTCTACGCTTCTGGTAAGGGTGCTGTCCCAGAGTACACATTGTCCTACCTGTTGAGCAAAAATGGTATGACACTTGGTGAGGACGTCCAGGTAGAGTGGAAGAGCGAACATACCGAGTGTGTTGCTGCTCTAGCTCAAGATCCAGAGGGAATTGCGCTGCTCCCACAGCCTTTTGTTACGGTAGCACAAAGCAAGAACAGCCAGATTCGTATTGCAATCGACCTTGGCGCTGAGTGGGAGGCTGTCAATCCTCAGAGCAAGCTGATTGCCGGCGTAACTATTATTTCTTCAAAGCTCATCTCAGATTCTCCAGATGCGGTAACGGCGCTGCTTTCTCACTACAAAGACTCTGTTGCATTTGCGGTTGATCATCCAGATGAGGCTGCTACGCTTGTAGGTAAATACGGTATTGTTCCAGAGCCTATTGCCAAGGTTGCGTTGCCTAAGTGTAATATTACGTATATTGATGGCGCAGATATGAAGAGCGCACTTTCAAGTTACTTAGGCATTCTGGCTGAGGCTAATTCTCAGGCAGTAGGCGGACAGGTTCCTGGAGACGATTTCTACTTTGGCGCATAACCCGCACATAAAAGATAGTATTTCTGCCCGAGGTGGCGCCGAGAAAGGCGCTGCCTCGGCAGATTTTTCTGTCGAGAAAAACGATCAGGCCCAAAGCGCAGGTCAGACCCAAGGTGCGGGCCGCGTGCAAGGCAAACCGACTGTGCGCAAAGTTGCTTCTAGCTGGGGAGCACGTTTAGGCGCACTGGTATTTTGGCTTGTCATGTGGCAGATAGCTGCGGTTGTCATCAATCAGGATATTGTTTTAACTTCACCTATTCAGACCATTCAGACGCTTTTCTCGCTAGCTCAACTACGCGAGTTTTGGGTTTCTATTGGTCTTTCTCTTTTGCGTATTTTTGCTGGTGGAGCACTTGCTTTTACCGTTGGCTCCTTGCTGGCGTTTTTGAGTTTTAAGTACAAGCTGATTAAGATTCTTTTTGAGCCGCTTATTTCTACAATCAAATCAATTCCCGTGGCATCTTTTGTCATCTTGCTACTTATCTGGGTTCGCACGCCCTACCTCTCAATTTCAATTTCATTTTTGATGGCACTTCCCATCATCTACATTGCGGTACTTGAGGGGCTCCTCAGCACTGACCAGCAGCTTATTGAGATGGCTGATGTATACCAAATTCACGGTTGGCAACGCATTAAAGCAATTTATTTGTCGCAGCTTATGCCTTCGCTTAAGACAGCCACCTCACTTGCCATGGGATTTTGCTGGAAGTCGGGAATTGCTGCCGAGGTCATTGGCCTTCCCGCATTCTCCATTGGCGAGCACCTCTATAACGCTAAAGTGTATTTGGATACGCCAGCCCTTTTTGCGTGGACGCTTGTGGTTATTGTGATGAGCGCGCTTGGCGAGAAGATCGTGATGCGGTTAGTTTCATGGGCTGCTGCAAGGTTAGAAAAGAGCTGCTCATGAGTATGAATACAACTAATTGTGCCTATGCAACCGAGCAGTTGCTTGAGGTAAAAAACATCACTAAATCGTTTGGCAATACGGTTGTGCTTGATGATTTTTCCTACAAGTTTGAGAGGGGAGTGTACGTACTCTCTGAGCCCTCTGGAGCAGGTAAAACAACACTTCTTCGTATTCTTTGCGGTCTTGAAGTGGCTGATTCAGGCGCAGTACTTAAATCGCCTGACGCTAAAACGGTCATGATGTTTCAGGAAGATAGACTGCTAGAAAACTTGAGCGTTATGGCAAATATCATGCTTGCTATACAGTTGCACTCAAAGGAGCAAAAACAAAGCGCTCGAGAGCGTATTAAAGAGGTGCTTTGTGGGGTGGGACTTGAAGGAACAGAAAACAAGCCTGTTTCTGAGCTTTCCGGTGGTCAAAAGAGACGCGTTGCTCTTTTACGTACACTCTTTGCCGATGCAGACATCTTGCTCTTTGATGAGCCGCTCAAGGGATTAGACGAAGCGCTTAAGCAGCAGGTTATTGCCTCTGTCAAACCGTTCATTGAATCAAAAGTTGTAATTTGGGTAACTCATACTCCTGAAGAAGTAAAACTGCTAGGCTCTTATACAGCACTGCAGTTATAGGAGTGAACTACATGTACAAGGTAATTCTCGCCGGCGGAATGGCGTCTGGTAAATCAACTGTTTCTAAAATGTTTGAAGCAGCAGGTGGTCTGCGCTTTGATCTTGATGAGGTTTCTCGTAGACTTCTGAGACCTGGATGCGAGTGTACGTATCGTGTGGCAGAGGCTTTTGGTAACGATTTGTTAGACCCCGTTACTCATGAGATTAATAGGCGAGAGCTTGGTCGCAGGGCTTTTGCCACTAGAGAATCTGCTGAGCTCTTAGAAGAGCTTGAGATGCCTTTTATCAGGGAATATATGCGTCAATTCCTTACAAAAGAGGCTCTTGCTGCAGATGCTCAGTTCTGCTTTGTAGAGGTTCCGCTGCTTGACCGCGTTGAAGACTTGCTTGAGCTGGTTGATGAAGTTGTCGTTGTTGTAGCGCCTTTGGAACTGAGAGCAGAACGTGCTGAACAGCGAGGATCTTCTCGCCAAGAGTTTGAGCAGCGTATAGCGCATCAGCCTTCCGATACGTATTTGCGTAATCAGGCGGATACAGTGTTTGTAAACTCTGAAGGCCTTGATGATCTTAAAGCACAGGTAGAGCTTTGGTTAAACGCTCGGTTTAACCAGCATTCAGAGCAATAAGTTATAGCTTACGTGCGCGGCCTCTAGAAGGGCGTCCTCAGTGAACTCTCTACCTTGGCAGCTGCATCATCAAAGGTAATTTCAAGGCAGTTCTTGAGCATGTTTTGGCCAACACAATAAATGCCATCGTTAACACATGCGCTGCCAATAGCAACTGCCTTGTTAAACACAGCTTTCTGGTCAAAGACAGGAACACCATTTTGCTTAAGGAACGAGAAGACTTCTTGAGGGGTATCTAGTTTCTTAACAGAAGTATCTGCTTTAAGAAGGTCTTCAAGCTCTTCTTTTGCAGGCTGGGCAACACTGCCGCCGATAATTATTGCCATTTGATAGCAAGCTGCACAAAGATCAGAGCGTCCTAGCTTCCACTCCATATAGGCCAGGCGATAGTACACCAGAGCAACATCTGAGCTAGAGAAAATGTGTGCGATAAGGTCTTTGAGCAGCTTTGCAGCCTCAAAAACTTTTGACTGATCTTCTAATGTTCTTACCAATAGCAGCGTTGCATCAATTCCCAAAGGAGAAATTCTATGGGCTTCTTGTGCATAGCGTTCTGCTTTTTCTGGCTGTTCAAGCAGGTTGTAGGCACGAGCCATTCTTGCTAAAGACATAAAATAGGTGTCTGGAATAAGCACCAGTTTTCTTGGCTCATCTGGGAATGCAAGGTTATAAGCAACGCGCTCTGAGAGGGAATCAAAATATCTGTAGATAGAATCAGAGTCATCCAGATACAGACCCATATCAAGGGTTGGTGAAACCTGAGACTCAAGCTCTGTAAGCACCTTTTCTAGAGCGTCTGGGTCTGGCTCTCCGTCCATGATGTTATTTATGGATTGAAGCGTTTTCTGCAAAGGCGAACCAAAGAGGAATTTCTCGGCCATAGACCTTCTGTCCGAGAAATCAATAGTGCCTTCAACCAGGCCATGGATGACTCTATCAAAGCCTTCAATGGCATAAATATCAGAAGTTGAAGCTTTTGCTTCCTCAAATTTTCCAACTGCATCTGCAGTAGAGGCATCTTTTGGAATGTTGTTGAGAGTGGTGTTCCAAAGTCTAATGCGATGAGACGCCTCAGAGTAGCCAAGGTCACTTACCTTTTGGGCTCCACAAACAGCAGTAACTGCTGGCGAGCAGGGGCGATCAGAAAGGTCTGGCATTTCAAAGAAACTACGAGGAGACACCCACTCGTCTGTTGGCTTCATAAAAGGCTCAACCTCGCTAAACCAACCTTCAGCGTCAAAAGAAACTCTAAGCGCTGGATCTTGTGGGAAACTGTTGCCGTCAATTTGAGTGTTTGCTGCAGTAGGCAGCAGGCGAGCAAGAGCAGCCTCGTTTAAGTCCATGGATAGGACAATGCGTTCTTCTCCGCGCAAGCTGCCGTTGATGCAGACGCGAGAGATTTTGCAGCTTTGAAGTGCCATACGAGCCACGCAAAGAGACGTACGCAGCGCGTAAGCGCGCGCCGCTGCAATTTGCTCTGCCTTTTCTGCGGATAAGAAACTAAAGCAGCGAGGACGAGCTACAAAGAACTCAAATACCAAAATATCAAGCTGTGGATTGTAAGAGAAGTTGTACACCATCCTAAAAGGGAATGGCGTGTTCTCAACATAGTTGGCAAACCAGAGACGCTTCATCCAGTCTGAGCTGCCATCAGCGTTACCGCTAAAAGGAGCAACCTGCTCAGAAAGAGAAGCTGACTTGGGCATGAGACTTGCTACCTGCGAGAGGGTAGTACGAACAAGCTGAAGATCTGTCTCAGAAGCATGTGTATTCTTTAGGGCTTCAACATCTTGTGAAATGTTGAGGATTGCCTCTGTTGCAATAAAAGCATCGTACTCTTCTGGTGCGCACTCCAGTGTGTTAGCGTTGAACCACCAGCGCCCCGTTCTGTCCAGCTTATGAACATCGCCCTTGGGCAGATTGGTATTCTCGAGATTTTTAGAGCGCATCAGCATCTCTTGAAGGCCAGCCTCTGCAATCTGATTGTTTGCAACAAGGTCTTTAAGAGCGGCAATGACATTATTTGAGCGCAGTAAAATCTTCTCTAGGGTAGAACCCTGAGGTTGCTTTGAAGCTTTATTTAGCGAGAAAAGATCTGAGACGCCCAAGGTATCTCCTTTATCTGATGTAACTTGTTTATTTAGGTGCTAGTTTAGCGCATATAGGTAATGTATTTATTACCCGTCACACTTTGAAACTATACTGCAATTTATAAATAGTATAGAACAAGTGTTTCAGTTTTGAGAAGTGGGGTATACTACTTTCACAAGAAAAGGAGAACCTCATGGATGCATCTCATGCTGAAGATCAACATAAAGAATATATGGGCGCTGAACTGCGCCGATTTGGTCGTGAAGTAGGAGAAGAGAAGCTTCAGGTAGTATCTCCTTTTGAACCCGCAGGTGATCAGCCACAGGCAATAGAAAAGCTTGCCCAAGGAATTGAAGACGGGCTCAGGTACCAGACGCTCTTAGGTGTTACGGGCTCGGGTAAGACCTTCTCTATGGCTAAAACTATCGAGAAGCTCAACCGCCCCACGCTTATTATGGAGCCCAATAAAACACTAGCTGCACAGGTTGCTTCAGAGATGAAGGAGCTCTTTCCTAACAACGCTGTTGTGTACTTTGTCTCGTACTATGATTACTACCAGCCAGAGGCATATGTTCCGCAGTCTGATACGTACATAGAAAAAGATGCTTCCATCAATGAAGAGGTAGAGAAGCTCCGTCACCAGGCAACTTCATCGCTTCTATCTAGACGAGATGTCATTGTAGTTGCATCTGTATCGTGTATTTACGGTATTGGTAGCCCTCAAGATTATGCAGGTCTTGCGCCTAATGTAGATAAATCCGTTCCTCTTGAGCGCGATGACTTTATTAAAGATCTTATTGATGTCCAGTACGATAGAAATGATTACGATCTACAGCGCGGTATGTTTAGGGTTCGTGGAGACGTTGTTGATGTGTTCCCGCCGTATGCAGAAAATCCGCTGCGTATTGAGTTCTTTGGTGATGAAGTAGAAAGCATTTCAGAGGTTAGCAATGTAACGGGAGAAGTGCTTAGAGAGTTTGATGCTATTCCAATTTGGCCAGCATCTCACTACGTTACTGAGCGTCCAAAGATTACCCACGCTCTTACAACCATCTCGGAAGAGATGGAAGCTCGTGTTAAAGAGCTTAAAGAAAACGATAAATTGCTAGAAGCTCAGCGTCTTGCTCAGAGGACAAATTATGATCTAGAGATGCTTGAGACTATGGGTTATTGCAATGGTATTGAGAACTACTCGCGCCATTTAGATGGTCGAGCTCCAGGTGAGCCTCCCTATACGCTCATTGATTATTTCCCTAAAGACATGATTTGCATCATTGATGAGTCACACGTTACCGTTCCTCAAATAAGAGGTATGTATGAGGGCGATAGGTCTCGTAAAGTTACGCTGGTAGATCACGGATTTAGACTTCCTTCTGCACTTGATAACAGGCCGCTCAGATTTGACGAATTTGAGGGACGTATTCCACAGTTTATTTACGTCTCTGCAACTCCTGGAGACTATGAAGAGACGGTCGCTCAGCAACAGGTTGAGCAGATTATTCGTCCAACTGGCCTCCTCGATCCAAAGATTGATGTCAGACCAGTAAGAGGTCAAATTGATGACCTTATCTCAGAGGTCAAAGAGAGAGTGGCAAAAAAAGAGCGCGTTCTTGTTACTACGCTCACTAAAAGAATGGCAGAAGATCTTACAGATCACCTGTTAGACGAGGGTATTAAAGTCAACTACATGCATTCGGATACTGCCACGCTTGACCGTGTAGAAATCATTAGAGATTTGCGTCAGGGAAAGATTGACGTACTGGTTGGAATTAACCTTTTGCGAGAAGGACTTGATATTCCAGAGGTTTCTCTCGTGGCAATTCTTGATGCAGATAAAGAGGGCTTCTTAAGAAACAGAAGGTCTCTTATTCAGACTATGGGTAGAGCGGCAAGAAACGCTTCTGGCCAGGTCATTATGTACGCCGATAAAATCACTGATTCCATGCGCATTGCCATTGATGAAACAAAAAGGCGTCGAGAGCTTCAGGAAGCGTTTAATAAAGAGCACGGTATTGTACCTAAGACCGTTAAGAAATCCATTACGGATATTGCAGGTTTTATTGCTGAAGCTTCAGAGAACGTTGATAAACGCAAGCGCAAAAACGGAGAGTTCTATACCGCCTCTGATGACGAAGATTCGCTTGAAGAACAGCAAGAATCAATTCTTGAAATGCCTGCAGAATTGCTTGCTGAAGAGCTTCAAAATCTTCCGCGCTCAGAGGTTGAAGCAATGCTTTCTGGTATGGAAGCAGAGATGGCAGAGGCTTCTGCGTCAATGGATTATGAACATGCAGCAGAACTCAGAGATCAGATTGTAGCCATTAGAAGCCAGCTTGAAGGCACTACCTCAGATGATGTTATCAAGAGGCTTAAAACAGGAGCTAGAAAGGGCAGTACTCACGCAACTCGCAGATGTTATAGAGGCAAGCACTAAGCGTTGTTGTAGTGCTCCACTACAAGCTCAGCCATTCTAATGCCATCTGCAGCAGCACTCATAATGCCGCCCGCATAGCCAGCACCTTCACCTACAGGCCATATTCCTGGTGTGTTAATGCTTTGTCCTGTTTCATCGCGGGTAATTCTTACAGGAGAGCTTGACCGTGTTTCAACGCCCGTAAGCACAGCATCGGGATGCGCAAAGCCATGAAGCTTTTTATCCATGACCGGAAGGGCTTCTCGCAAGGTTTGTAAGACGTAGGGTGGAAGACAGTCTTCAAGCGAGGTCCAGGTAACACCACGCGGATACGTTGGTTTTACCGAACGAGGTCCAGTAGAAGCTTTCTTGTGTAGGAAGTCACCAACTAGCTGAGCAGGAGCAACATAGGCACCTCCACCTGCTTTAAAGGCCGCCTGCTCACAAGAGCGTTGCAGCTCAATGCCAGCAAGCACGTCGTCTCCTGGTAGATCTTCTGGATAGACGTTAGCTAACAGGCCGGAGTTGGCATTTTTGCCCGCACGGTCAGACAGGCTCATGCCGTTTGTGACTACGCCGCCCTTCTCGCTAGCTGCAGAAACAACATAGCCACCAGGACACATACAGAACGAGAAGGCGCTTCTACCAGAGGGAAGGTGAACAGAAAGCTTGTAGGGTGCCGCTCCTAGTACAGGATTGGTTGCTTCAGGGCCATAGAGTGATTTATTGATTTGAGACTGAAGGTGCTCAATTCGCACACCCATAGCAAAGGTTTTTCTCTCCATAGAAATACCTTTGTCTTTGAGCATGACATACGTGTCTCTACTTGAGTGACCAGTCGCAAGAATCATTGTGCGAGTCTGTATGGTTTTAGTTTGAGTTGAGCCGTCTGGATTGGTCTTCTCAACCTGAATTGCAGAAAGAGAGCCATCTGAGGCTCGCTCTAGGGAGGCGAGTTTTGTCCTAAATGCAACGGTTCCACCCGCCTCTTCAATCATTGTGACAATGTTGGTCACAACGGTGGGAAGAACATCGCTTCCTACGTGGGGTTTTGCGTCCCACAAAATATTTTTCTGTGCGCCTGCTTTAACAAAAGTCTCAAGAATAAAGCGGTGAGAAGCACTTTTGGTACCCGTGTTGAGCTTGCCGTCAGAGAATGTACCAGCACCACCAAGACCAAATTGGATGTTGCTCTCAATATCGAGCTGACCCGTTTGGTTATGATGCTCTACAGCTGCAGTTCTTCGTGCTGCATCATCTCCGCGCTCAATAAGCAGGGGATTGAGGCCAGCTTTGGCAAGCGTAAGCGCACAGAACAAGCCCGCACATCCCGCTCCTACAACAACGGGACGATTCTCTGAAGGAGCAGGTTGCGTTGCTTTGGGAAGCGTAAAAGTATTTGGCTCAGCAAGCTTAATGTGCTTTGCCGCAGGTTTGCCTTGAATTTTGTTAAGGAGTTTTTGTTCCGCTGCAGACCCACCTTTAAGGTTTACGTGGTAGGTGAGGATAAGAACAATATCGTTTCTTTTACGTGCATCAATTGAGCGTTTATGCAGCTCATATGAGGTAACCTCATCCGCAGAGACTCGGAGAGCGCGAAGCAGCGCGTCAAACCCCACCTTTGATTCTTTAGCAGGATGCTTACGAAGAGGAGCAACATGAACTTTAATGTTTGATACTTCTAGCATGTTAGTTGTCCTTTTTCAAAGGTGCATTTTTCTGACCAGCGCTTTTAGCGGCAGCCAGACCGGCAACCATACCGCTCTTCCACGCCCACGAGAGGTTAAATCCTCCACATTGAGCATCAATATCAAGGGCTTCTCCTGCAATAAACAGACCAGGAATGTCATGCGCTTCAAGAGTGATTGAGTCTACTTGATTGATGGAAATTCCACCAATACAGACCTGAGGGACAACTTTGGAAGACGTACCCGTAACGGTAAAGGCCATTTTGTGAGCCTTGGCAACAGTGACTTCAACTGAGTCATTGGCGCCCAGGTAGGCAACAATCTGTGGGTCGAGAAGACCGTCGGTGGTGTGAGCTTCTACAGCTGCTGCAACTTCCTCTTCCGTAAGCTGAGGGAGAAGATCAATCTCAAATACGTCGCCAGGCAAGGCTGTGCGAGACAAGTTGAAAATCATGATGCCCGAGAGTCCAAATGACCTAAAAAGAAGCTCACCAGATTCCTGTTTGAGCACAGCTCCGTCTCTTAAAAGAGCTGCGTGTGCTCGAACGCGCTTTCCATCAAGGCTTGTTGGGGGCTCGGGCTTGCAGGTGAGTGCACAAAGTCCCGGTCGCAGTGAGGTGGTCTGCAAGTCAAGGCTCTCTGCAAGATTTGTGGTTGTGAGCCCGCCAGTAGCTAGGATTACTGTTGATGCGTGGACCTTGTAGGTTTTCTCGCCAGCAAAGCATTCTTGAAAGGTAACGGTGAAGCCATTGTGCTGGGGTTTTACCGAAGTGACTTCTCGTCCTAGGGCAAATTGCACGCCAGCTTTTTGAGCTCGCTTGAGCAGCAGTGATTGGATGGAGCTTGCTTGCCTGGTAAGCGGGTACATTCTGCCTTCGTCTTCTGTAGCCCAAGCAAGACCGCTGGACCTAAAGAAAGAGAGAATGTCTGCAAGGAAGGTGTCCTTATCTTTGCAAACAGCCTGGACAAACTCTGGATGAGAAAAATTCTCAAAGCTCAAATCAGTATTGGTAAAGTTGCAGCGTCCTCCGCCTGTTGCCAGGATGGTTCTGCCGCTTTCCAGTGCTTTTTCAAAGACGACAACGCGTTTACCTTCGCCAAGAGCTTCGGCAGCAGTGGTGGCAGCGCAGAGACCTGCTGCGCCACCACCAACAATTGCAACATCAATGTGGTCAGGCACCAGAAATGCCTGAGCCTGCTTGATGCGCTGAGCTTGTGCTGCTTGTCGTTCTTTAACGCGCGTTGATTGAGCCATAGTAAGAATTACCTTTTGTGTTTTGTAACTTCTAGAAGCTAGAACTTACAGGTCAAGAACGCTTTGTGTTGCGTCAGGAACAAGGCCTTCTGGAAGCTCGGTGCTAAAGGTTCCCTTATCGGCAATCTGCGCAAAGATTGCATCCATAGGAAGCTGTCCTAAAGGCTTGAGGTTAAATGCCGCTGCGGTCTCAGCAAGCTTTGATGGACCGTAAGGCTCAATGCGCTCATCGCAGTGAGGGCAGGTGATATATGCCATGTTCTCAATCAAACCAAGTACAGGTACATGCATCATTTCTGCCATGCGTACTGCCTTGCCCACAACCATCTGAACAAGATCTTGTGGAGAAGAAACAATCACAACACCTTCAACAGGAAGGGACTGGAATACCGTTAGCGCAACATCGCCTGTTCCTGGAGGCATATCAATCAGAAGATAATCCAAGTCACCCCAGTTGCACTGGCTGTAGAACTGCTGGATAGCACCAGCAACAACGGGGCCTCTCCAGAGAACAGGGTCGGTCTCGTTCTGAAGCACCAGGTTGGCACTCATAATCTTGATGCCGTTTGCATCCTCAATTGGAATAAGCTGCTCTTCAACGCCGTAAGAGCGCTCGTCAGAGATGCCAAACATACGAGGAATTGAAGGACCGGTAATATCACCGTCAAGAATACCAACGCGCTTACCTGCGCGAGCAAGGTTAGTTGCAAGAATGCCGGTGACAAAAGACTTGCCAACGCCACCCTTACCAGAAACAACGCCAATAACGTGCTTCACGCTTGAGTGCTGATTAAGTTCAAAACCCGCTGGTGGCTGTGGCTCTTTCTTTTTGCCGTGAAGGGCAGCGTCAATCTCTTTACGAAGCGCCTCACGATCAATATCTACGTCTGCCATGTCTCTCCTTATGTAGCAGTTGTATGCAGTAACTATTTAATTCTACCCATAGAACTTTATGGCAAACGAGATAGCTATAATCTTTTCGGCGTACTTTAGCTGAACGTAGGAGGTTCACATGATTTTCTCGTCAATTAAAAACTTATCTGAGAATGACTTTGGTCAGAAATATATGGCTTGTGCTGCGGAGTTTTTGACAACCCACAATCTTGATGAGCTGCCTTTGGGCAAGACAGAAATTGATAGAGATAACGTTTTTGTGAACGTCATGGAGTTTGAGCCAGCACTGCCTGGCGAGAAGGACTATGAGGCTCATAAGATTTACGCAGATATTCATGTGGTTATTTCTGGCACCGAAAGCATCGCTGTTGCCCCTCTTGAGCAGTGTGTTCTTAAGGGTGACTTTAATTTTGATGCTGATTTTGGTGCTTATACCAATCCTGGGGAAGAGACATGGGTTACCTTGCACGCTGGTGATTTTCTAGTGACACCTCCATCTGATGCTCACAAACCAGGCTGTACGCTGGAGAAATCTGGCTCAAAGCTCAAAAAAGCCGTGATGAAGGTTCGCGTGAAATAGGGAAGCGCGCTTGCCATGTTTTGGCAGCACTAACTTGGGTATACTAGAACATCAGTACGCACAAATTGCATCTGTGTACTGATGTTGTTTTCTATTGTTTGGCAGTAGGCGCGTCAAAAGAGATGCGCACGTCAAACTGGTTATGTGAGGAACTATGGCTTCAAGCAAAATTGCTATCCGTGGCGCACGAGAGCACAACCTGCAAGATATTGACATTGATATCCCTCGTGATCAGCTGGTAGTTATTACGGGACTTTCTGGTTCGGGCAAGTCAAGCCTTGCCTTCGACACCATTTACGCAGAGGGACAGCGCCGCTACGTTGAGTCCTTGTCCAGCTATGCCCGTCAGTTCTTGGGACAGATGGATAAGCCAGACCTTGACTCTATTGATGGTCTTTCTCCTGCGGTATCTATTGACCAGAAGACAACTTCTAGAAATCCTCGCTCTACCGTTGGTACCGTTACAGAAATCTATGATTATCTGCGCCTTTTGTACGCTCGTATGGGTACTCCTCACTGCCCTGAGTGTGGGCGCGTTATTGAGCGCCAGACAACAGATCAGGTTGCCGATAAAATCCTCGAGGCTGGTCAGGGACGCAGGGCCTATGTCCTGGCTCCTGTTGTTTTGGGCCGCAAGGGCGAGTACGTCAAGCTCTTTGAAGACTTGCGCAAAGAAGGATTTTCTCGCGTTCGTGTTGACGGCGTTGTGCGTGAGCTTGATGAAGAAATCACGCTGGGTAAAACCCTCAAGCACGATATTGAGGTGGTTGTTGACCGTATTGTCATCCGTCCTGATTCTTTAGGTCGTATTGTTGAAGGCGTTGAGCAGGCAACTAAGCTTGCCCAGGGCAAGGTAGGCATATTGCTCCTGGCCGATAAATCCAATCCAGAGACTATGCCAGAAGAGCTCTTGCAGTATTCGCTGGCGCTTGCTTGTCCTATTCACGGTCACTCTATGGATGACCTGCAGCCTCGCGATTTTTCCTTCAACGCTCCTTACGGCGCCTGTCCCGACTGCGACGGCCTAGGAACTCGTAAAATTATTGATGCTGCGGCACTGATTGCTGATCCAAAACTGTCCGTATCAGAGGGCGTTTTTGGAAGCCTCTTTGGCCACTCCAATTACTATCCTCAGATTTTGTCTGCAGTCTGCAAGCATTTTGACGTATCTGATACAACACCTTGGAACAAGCTACCTAAGAAGGTGCAAGACGCCCTTCTCGGCGGTCTTGGTTCTACTAAGATTCGCGTTGACTACAAAACGCGAGACGGCCGCAATACGCATTGGTTTACTACGTTCTCTGGTGTCAGAAAGATTCTTTTTGACAAGTATCAAGAGACCACGTCAGAGAATATGAAGACGCATCTTGAGAAGTATATTCGCGAGATGCCTTGTACAACCTGCCACGGAGCTCGCTTAAAGCCAGAAATCCTTTCTGTCACCGTTGGCGAGAAGAACATCTGGGAGGTTTGTGAACTCTCTTGTAAGGAGTCACTGGAGTTCTTCAAGCAGCTGACTATTACTGATCGTCAGAAGGTTATTGCAGGTCCTATTGTCAAAGAGATTGTGGCAAGGCTGCAATTCTTGGTAAACGTTGGCTTGGACTATCTCACGCTTTCTCGTGCAGCAGCATCGCTTTCTGGTGGAGAGGCCCAGCGTATTCGCTTGGCAACTCAGATTGGTGCTGGCCTTATGGGCGTCCTTTACATTCTGGACGAGCCTTCCATTGGCCTTCACCAAAGAGACAACAACCGTCTTATTGAGACGCTTAAGCAGCTCAGAGACCGCGGTAATACCGTACTTGTTGTTGAGCACGATGAAGATACCATTCGTGCAGCTGACTACGTTATTGACATGGGCCCCGGCGCCGGTGAGCTTGGTGGTCACGTTGTTGCTGCTGGAACTCCAGAAGAGATTGTCAAGAACCCTGATTCCATCACGGGTGCTTACCTTACAGGAAAGAAGCAGATTAGACTTCCAGAGACTCGCCGTAAGCCCGGTCGTGGAAAGATCAAGATTACGGGAGCTAGCGCTAACAACCTTAAAAATGTTTCCGCTTCAATTGAGCTGGGCACGTTGACGGTAGTCACAGGCGTTTCTGGTTCTGGTAAGTCTTCTCTGGTTACCGATACCCTTGCACCCGCGCTTACCAATGCAGTTCAGCACTCAAAACGTGTGGTAGGAGAGTATAAAAAGCTTGAGGGCGTTGATCTTATCGATAAGGTCATTGATATTGACCAAAGCCCTATTGGTAGAACACCTCGTTCTAACCCAGCAACCTATATTGGCCTTTGGGATGACCTGCGTGCACTGTATGCCTCCGTTCCAGAGTCTCGCGCACGTGGCTACTCAGCTGGGCGTTTCTCGTTTAACGTCCAAGGTGGCCGCTGCGAGGCTTGTAAGGGCGACGGCCAGATCAAGATTGAGATGAACTTCTTGCCTGACGTCTATGTCCCTTGCGAGGTCTGCCACGGTAAGCGTTATAACCGCGAGACGCTCGAGATTCTCTACCACGGCAAGTCCGTCTCTGACGTGCTTGACATGACGGTTCATGAGGCGCTTGCGTTCTTTGCAAACATTCCTCGCATTAAGAACAAGCTGCAGACCCTCCACGATGTTGGTCTTGGTTACATTCACCTTGGTCAGCCAGCAACCACGCTTTCTGGCGGCGAGGCACAGCGTGTCAAACTTGCAAAAGAGCTTCATCGTCAACAGACTGGTAAAACTCTTTATATTCTGGACGAGCCAACAACTGGCCTTCATTTTGAGGATGTCAGACAGCTTATTGTTGTGCTTGAGCGTCTTGTTGATGCGGGTAACACCGTTCTTGTCATTGAGCACAACTTGGATGTCATCAAGATGGCTGACCGCATTATTGACATGGGTCCAGAAGGTGGCGATGGCGGTGGAACCGTAGTTGTTTCTGGTACGCCAGAAAAGGTTGCAGCAACGCCAGAAAGCCACACAGGCAAGTTCCTTAAAGAGATTCTTGACCGCGATAACGCACGTCTAGCTGCAGAGAAAAAAGCTCAGAAGAAGCGCGCATAACATGGCGAGAAAAACAGCAAAGGTTCAAAAGACAAATGCAATGAGGGAGCTTGATGCTGCCAATATTGCTTACGAGTTCCAATCTTACGAGGTAGACGAAGACGTTCCTTCTGGAGAGTTGGGTACTCATATTGCAGAGATGCTTGGAGAAGATCCAGACGCTGCATTCAAAACGCTTGTCTGTGTATCTTCAAGCGGAGAGCATGTGGTCTGTTGTATTCCTGTAGACCAAGAGCTTGATCTTAAAAAGGCTGCAGCGGCATCCGGTCAAAAGAACCTCTCCATGCTGCCTGTTAAAGAGCTTGAGGGCTTAACGGGCTATGTTCGTGGCGGCTGCACTCCCGTTGGTATGAAAAAGCAGTTTCCCACTATAATTGACGAGACCGCTCAGCTTTTTGAGCTCATCCATATCTCTGGTGGAAAACGTGGACTCAGTTTAACGCTTTCTCCAGAAGATTTAGCTTCATTTGTATCGGCTACGTTTGCAGATATTGTTCGCGAGGTGCACTAGTGGCATATCAGCCCAAACATATGCGACTTTCAGCAGAGTCTTCTGATGGAACCTTATCTGAAGAAACTCTGAGCAAGGCTCTTGATCAGACCTTTGATGAGCCTCCTGTAGTGGACAACATTGTTGTTCCAGAGACGTTTCATCAACCAATTGAGGATGAAGCCTTTGAGCAGATTGTAAGTCAGAAACTCGAGGAAGTTGCTGCTGAGGAGAATGGCTTAGCAGTAAAAGATGCTTTTGCTACAGAGGACAGCTCCGTTTCAGACAGCTCTTATAGTGAAGAAGTGTCTGCCGATGAAGATGACGCCTCTAAGCAGAAGGATTTGAGCCGTTCTACCTCTATGATGAGCGTGCTTGTTTTGATTAGTCGCATTACGGGTTTCTTAAGAACCTGGGCTCAGGCGTTTGCTATGGGCGCAACCGTTCTTGCAAGCTGCTATTCCATTGCAAATACCCTTCCTGACCAGCTCTATGAGCTTGTTGGCGCAGGTATGCTTACCACAGCTTTCTTGCCGGTATATCTCTCTATTAAGAAAAAAGTTGGACAGGATGAGGCAAATGCTTACACCTCCAACCTGCTTTCCATTGTTGTTGTCGCAACTGGACTTGTTGCTGTTCTAGGTTTCTTCTTTGCTGCAGAAGTGGTGTATACACAGTCCTTCTCGGCAGGTGCTGATTTTGACCCAACGCTGGCAGTGTACTTCTTTAGGTTCTTTGTTATTGAGGTTATGCTGTATTGTTTCTCCACCATTTTCTCTGGTGTTTTGAATGCAGAGCGAGACTACCTCTGGCCAGCCGCAGCACCTATTTTTAATAACTTTGTGACCACGGCATCGTTCTTTGCGTATGCTTTCTTGGTTAATACTAATCCTGAGCTGGGTCTTCTAATTCTTGCACTGGGAAATCCGCTGGGCGTATTGATTCAGGTTCTGATTCAGGTTCCCTCACTTAAACGCAAGGGGATTAAGCTCTCGTGGAGAATTAACCTCAAAGACCCCGCGCTTAAAGAGACGCTTAAGATTGGCGCGCCTGCTCTGATTGTTGTGGTTGCCACGTTTGTAACTATGTCGGTGCAGACAAGCTCGCAGCTCAGCGTTTCCGCATCTGGCGCTTCCATTGCGGCATACGCTCGTCTTTGGTACACGCTGCCATATTCCATTTTGACGGTACCTATTACCACAGCTCTCTTTACCGAGCTGTCTGATAGCTGGGCAAAAGAGAATATGGATCAATTCAAGAAGGACTTTAAACACGGTATTAACCAGATTCTTTTCTTTACCGTGCCGTTCATGATGTATCTGATGATTTTCTCGATGCCTCTTGTCTCTATTATTGGAGCAAGCAAGTTCACTGAAGATCAGCTGCTGTTAACCCAGCAATTCTTGATTGGTCAGTCGCTTGCTTTGCCTCTGTATGGCATTGGTATGTACCTGCAAAAAGTCTGTTCTGCTATGCGTCGCATGACGCTCTACGCAGTATCGGCAACACTCGGTTCTGTCGTCCAGGTTTTGGTGCTGCTGGTGGGTACTTCTCACTTTGGCATGATGTTTGTAGCAACTACCTCGGCCATCTTCTACGTGGTTATTGACACCATTATGTTGATTAGCTTGCGTAAGCACCTTGGTCAGATTGGACTTAAGTCTATGGTGTTTGCGTTTGTCCGCTCAATTCTTTTTGGCCTCACGGGATCAGCTGCGGCACTTCTTATCATGGTGGGTCTGCGCGCTGTTATTGGCGCACCAGAGGGACGAGCACTTTACGGCGTGCTGTATTGCATCTTTGCAGGTATTCCAGCTGTTTTAGTTACCTATGGCTTGGCAATCCTCTTTAAATCACCAGAGTCCACCATGCTTCGTTCACTGGTTTCTCGCGTAAGGTCATAGCATGGCCAAAAGCGGTGCCAGAGGCGGCAAAGATAACTCTCAGAACAATCTTGATCCCAACTACGTACCTTCGGGGGCACCAGGTCTTGCACCGTCATTTTCTTCCGAACCTTCAGATGACCTGGTATCCATTAGAGAGCAGGTTGATCAGGTTCCCACTGATCCAGGTTGTTACCTCTGGAAAGATGGTTCCGGCAAGGTTATCTATGTAGGCAAAGCTAAAAACCTGCGTGCTCGCATGAGGCAGTACGTTACGCTTCAAGATGACCGTGCCAAAATTCCTCTGATGATGCAGGTTGTACGTAGTTTTGATTACATCGTTGTAGAAAACGAGCACGAGGCATTGGTGTTGGAGCGCAATCTTATTGCTCAGTATCGTCCATACTTCAACGTGGACTTTAAAGACGATAAGAGCTATCCCTACATTGCCATTACAGAGTCAGATACCTTCCCAGCAATTAAATACACGCGGGAGAAACACAAGAAGGGGACACGTTATTTTGGTCCCTACACTGATTCCTACGCTGCGCGCCAGACTATTGAGACACTCAGAAAAGTAGTACCTATCTGCTCCGCTACGTGTGTAGAGTGGAAGCGCGCTAAACGTCTGCTAGAAAAAGACCCTGACGGAGCGGCCGTTGCTAACCTGCTGCTGGCAAAGAAGGGGCGTCCCTGTTTCGACTACCACGTAGGCAAGGGTCCTGGTGTGTGCGTGGGCGCCATTGACACCGTTTCCTATGCAAAGAATGTCAGGCAGGTAGAGAACTTCCTCCGCGGAAATCGCTCCGAGATTGTCTCTGAGCTCAAAGACCAGATGCAAGAAGCCGCCGCTGACCTGGATTTTGAGAAGGCAGCTCGGCTCAAGTCCCGTCTGACTTCACTCTCTGATCTTGATGACCGCCAGCAAGTCACGTTTCCTACCTCAGTCAACATTGACCTTATTGGCATTTACCGAGAAGAAACCATCTCCGCTGCCTGCGTGTTTGTTGTGCGAGAAGGTCGCACCATTCGCTCGGTTGAGTTTATCCTGGACAAAGGCTTGGACGTTTCCGAGGAAGAGCTGGTTTCGGGCTTTCTAAAGCGCTACTACGACGAAACCGCTGACATTCCCGCAGAGGTTAACCTGCCCATCGATCTTCTCGACGCAGAGGTTTTGTCCGAGTGGCTGACGCAAAAACGAGGTCACAACTGCGTGCTTCACCACCCACAACGTGGCGAGAAGTTCCGTCTTCTCCAGATGGCTTCCGCTAACGCTCGTCATGCGCTGATGCGCCACATGATTCGCACGGGCTATGCCGATGACCGTACTAATCAGGCACTTCTTCAGCTGGAAAGTGCACTTGCGCTTGATGCACCGCCGCTGCGCATTGAGTGCTTTGATATCTCTACGCTTCACGGTAACTTTACCGTTGCATCGATGGTGGTTTTTACTAATGGAAAGGCTGATAAAAGCCAGTACCGCCGCTTTAAGATTCGTGCTGAGCTTGATGAAGCTAACGACTTTGTCTCAATGACAGAAGTCCTGGGCAGAAGGTACAGTCCGGAGCGTATGGCTGATGAGCGCTTTGGCTCGCGACCTGATTTGCTGGTGGTTGATGGTGGTAAACCTCAGCTGACCGCCGCAATCAATCAGCTTAACGAGCTGGGGTTGGATATTCCTGTCTGCGGCCTTGCTAAGTCTGATGAGGAAGTCTTTGTACCTTGGGACGACACGCCAATCGTGTTGCCTACAGGGTCAGCTTCTCTGTATCTCATCAAGCAAGTCCGTGATGAGTCTCACCGTTTTGCAATTACGTTCCACCGTGAGCTTAGAGATAAGGCAATGACTGTCTCTATTCTGGATGAAATCCCTGGTGTAGGACCTAAACGCAAAAAAGATATCATGCGCCATTTTGGCTCTTTTAAGCGCTTAAAGGCTGCAAGTGTTGAGGATATCTCTCAGGTAAAAGGTGTTTCTGTGAACTTGGCAGAAACTATTTATGAAGAGCTCAAAGCTTGGGAAGAATCTTCCATGACTGTACATGAGAAGCTAGATACAAGGGGAGGAACTCATGAGTAAAACAGCAGACGAGAAAATCTTGGCACTCGTGAATCCAGAATACATTAAGCGTATTCCGTTCTTTGTTCGTGGACACGCAACAGGTAAGTCTTGTGAGTATATTGCTCGGGAGTATCCAGAGCTTTACGCTGCATTTGAGGATGAACCTAGTGCTCAACAAGTTGAAGAGATGTCAAAGATCATCAACGAGCTCTTTGAGCAAAGGATGAAGAAGCACAATCTCTAAAACCAAATCAAACAATAGAGTTATTTGTAATAAGAATGGCAGCTATGAAGTGTTGTTATGCCATTCTTATTTTTTTTCATTCAACGCTGAAATATAGCCATTGGCCGACAGATGTACTGCTAAAGCATACTCGCACGGAATATCATTAGAGCTACCCAGTCATTACTCTTATGTCAATTGCGACAAGCAGTTCTAATGAGGTGACAGCAGATGCAGCGTAGAAAAAGGTTTATAAAAGATTTGTCATTATTGATAGTTCTTGTTATTTGTGGTTTGCTGATAAATAACTGGTTTTTTAAGTTGAATACTATGAGACTGCCAGAGTTAAAAAAGCAGGCAGCTCAGTATGTTGAGCAACAATATGAGAATAAGAGAAATGGTCTTAAGTCTGATTTTGGATCCGCAGGAAATATTGACTTAGAGACTGCTACTATTTCTGGCCCATTTTTAGGAGTCAGTCAAGCTAACCTACTTATGTTGAATGTAGATTTATATTGGGTAATAAGCTCTCAAGAAACGGTTGTTGGTACTGTTGAGCAAGATTTGGGGCTATTCGCCATTGGGTCTTATTTTGGAACTCCAAAAATGTGGATTCAAACAAGGAACGCTGGGCTGTTACAAGAAATGCATAATAGAAATTATAGATGTCTAGTTAGAAGTTTTTGTGGCTTAGGGTTAAGTGGATGGCCGCCACCGTATCTAGCTGATGGTTATTTAGGAAGTTATAGCCCAGATGACGGATATTTCGAAATTATAAAAGAAGATTATCACGTATCGGAAATTATTAGCTTCCGATTAGGGGAAGAACACTTGGACTTTATGGCAAATCCTGAGCGTGTTGTAGATTTAGTTAAGTAATTTCGAGGTGTTTTCTCTTCTTTAGAACTAAGAAAAATGTTCCTTTCGGTGGACCTAAGGGTTCAATGGTAGTTGGACAAAAGGCAAGAATAGACGGTGTTGTGTATGAATTTGATCAAAAAGGCATTGCTAGAAAAGTCTTAAATCCAAATATTGTTCCCGTGTTAGCGCCAACTACAGACTTAAGTGAGGTAACTGATGATGCAGCGTAGAAAAAGATTTATAAAAGGTCTGTCATTATTGGTAGTTCTTGTTATTTGTGGTTTGCTGATAAATAACTGGATTTTTAAGTTGAATACTATGAGACTGCCAGAGTTAAAAAAGCAGGCAGCTCAGTATGTTGTGCAACAATATAATGCTTGTAAAAACGGTTCAAAGTCAGATTTTACTTCTGTTGATAACATTAACTTGGAAGATACAGAGATTGCTGGCCCGTTTTTGGGCGTTAGCAAAGATGGCCCAGTAGTAATGAACATAACGCTCTATTGGACAATAAGTTCTCATGGAGTTCTTATTGGAACTGTTGAGCAAGATTTGGGAGTCTTTGCTATAAGCGCATTTACGGGATCTTCATCAGAACTGTGGATTCAAACAAGGAATGCTGGGCTGTTACAAGAAATGAATAAGCAAAAATTACCGTGCTTGGTTTGGTCAGTTGCAGGAGAAAATGGATGGCCTCCAAGCTACCGATCAGATGGTTATTATGGCCGCTATAGTCCAGCTGACGGAGATTTCGAAGTTATAAAAGAAGATGCATATCACGTATCGGAAATTATTAGCTTCCGATTAGGGGAAGAACACTTGGACTTTATGGCAAATCCTGAACGAATCCTGGATTTAACCAAGTAATTTTGCGGTGTTTTCGCTGTTCTAAAACAAGAGTCAGTTCAATTTGGGCTGACTCTTGTTTAATCTTCACAACATATCCGTAATTTCTAAAGGCAAACGGTAGTAAAACATCGGTAAACGGTAGTTGACTTTGCTTACTACTTGTGTAGTTAGTTAAATAATTTATATATTATACAAGGTAAAATAATAGTAAAGCCCGCTATCTGCGGGCCTTCTTAGCTGCTATTAAGATTTATATGTAGTAAATAATACAACAAAACACGTTTTCATATTTTGAGCAGCCAATGGGCGATATTTTTATACCGTTGGGCGAACTGTGTTCAGAGGAAATATCTTTTCTTCATATAGTTATATAGATGTAAGCCACACAAGTGGCATTGGTGCCACGTTGTGGCAAGGAGAGTTTTTAGAAAGAGGCAGAAATGAGCGAGTTTATTAACCGTCCACTTTCGCGTCGCGGCTTCCTTGGCGGAGCAACTGTAGCAGCTGGTCTTGGTCTCACCGCTTGTGGTGGCGGACAGCAGAAGGCAGCTGAAGCTCCATCTGGAAAGGAAGGCGGCGGCACAATTACTGCTGGTACCGCTTATTCAACCCAGAACTATGATCCATCTACTACTTCATCAGCACTTGCTCTTGGTGTTAACTGGCAGGTAGTTGAGGGCCTCTACGGTCTTAACTTCCACGACTACTCAACATTCAATGAGCTGGCTACTGCTGATCCTAAGAAGGTTGACGATTACACCTTTGAGATTACCCTCCGTGACGGCGCAAAGTTCTCTGATGGTAACGAGGTAAAGGCTGATGACGTTGTTGAGTCCTTCAACCGTTCCGCTGCTAAGGGTAGCGTTTACGTCCCAATGCTCGCTCCAATTGCTTCCGTAGAGAAGAAGGATGACAAGACCGTCACCGTTAAGACCACTATTGCTAACTTCTCCCTCCTCAAGGAGCGCCTGTCTATTGTTCGCGTTGTTCCAGCAAGCAGCTCTCAGGATGAGATGAAGAAGCAGCCAGTTGGTTCTGGTCCATGGCAGTTTGAGTCCATCTCTGACAACACTCTTGACCTTGTTCCTAACAAAAACTACAACGGCGCAACTCCTGCTAAGGACGATAAGCTCCACTATGACGTCCTTAAGGATCCAACCGCTCGTCTGACCGCTCAGCAGGACGGAACCACCCTTGCTATGGAAATGGTTCCTGCAGACGCTGTAGATCAGCTCAAGGGCGCAGGCTGCACCGTTGACGCTGTTCAGGGCTTTGGTGTCCGCTTTGCAATGTTCAACCTTGGCAAGGCTCCTTGGGACAACGTTAAGGTTCGCCAGGCATGCCTCTATGCACTTGATACAGACAAGATGCTTGCAAACGCATTCTCTGGCCAGGCTGAGGTTGCTACCAGCTACCTTCCTTCTTCCTTTGCTAACTATCACAAGGCATCCACTGTCTATGCACACGATGTTGATAAGGCTAAGAAGCTCATTTCTGAGTCTGGCATCACTCCTGGTGATGTTGTTCTCCGCACCACCGATAACGAGCAGGTTAAGTCCATGGCAACTCAGGTCAAGAACGACCTTGATGCACTTGGCTTTAATGTAAGCATCGTTTCCGATACTTCTCCAGCAACCTATGCTGCAATTGACGCAGTTGACGGCTCTTGGGACATCCTGCTTGCCCCTGGCGATCCTTCCTGCTTCGGTGCAGACGTCGACCTGTTGCTCAACTGGTGGTATGGCGATAACGTCTGGATGACCAAGCGTTGCCCATGGAAGGAGTCCGCTGAGTGGACCAAGCTCCACGATCTCATGACCAAGGCTCTTGGCCAGTCTGGTGCCGATCAGCAGTCCACTTGGAACGAGTGCTTCGACATCATCGCTGAGAACGTACCTCTGTACCCAGTTCTCTTTGCTAAGACCTTCACCGCTTCCTGGAGCGAGAAGCCAAACAGCAACGGCGTTGCTCTCAAGGGCTTCAAGGGTATCGGAACCACCGGTCTGTCCTTCATTGATGTCAACACAGTTACTGCTAGCTAATTTGTTGCCATCACGCGCTTAGCATCTCATACATTGGGGCCCGAGCGTTTTACCTATAACGCTCGGGCTCTTGTGCGCTAAATTTAGTCCTGAGATGATTAAAGTCTCATCAAATTTTATTTGTACGGTTTGTTTTAAAGAGAGAGGGGGAGATAGTGAACAACCTATTACGTCTTATCGGACGCCGTCTTATTGCGCTGCCGATTATGGCTTTAGGCGTCACCTTTCTCGTATTCTTCCTAATGTCTTTCTCGCATGTTGATCCTGCATACAATGCCTTGGGAGAGTCTGCTTCTGCAGAAGCTATCCAGCAGTATCACATTGAGAATGGCCTTGATGACCCATGGCCTGTGAGATATGTACGTTATATCGGTGATGTTGCTCATGGAAACTTGGGTACCTATGGCACTTCTCACTATTCAGTTGCTGAAAGAATTTCAAAGGCACTGCCAGTAACTATGCAGTTGACCTTTATGGGTCTCTTTATTGGCGCAATAGTTTCGTTTACGTTGGGCGTTATTGCGGCTCTCTATAGAGACCAATGGCCCGATCAAATCATTCGTGTATTCTCAATCGCCGGTCTTGCAACGCCATCATTCTGGTTGGCAGTTCTTTTGATTCTGGTCTTTGCGTCTACGCTCAAGCTTTTGCCTGCCTCTGGAGCACTACCAGATCCTACGGTAAATCTTGGCGGCTACCTTGCCCGTATGATTATGCCGGCATTTGCACTTGCGGTTCCAATGTCTGGTCAGATGACTCGTATTGTTCGTACCGCAATGGTCGAGGAGCTGGATAAGGACTACGTCCGTACTGCTCGCGGTGCTGGTATTCCAGAGAGAATCGTCATTGCAAGAAACGTACTTCGCAACGCTCTTATTACCCCTGTAACCACACTTGGCCTCAAGATTGGTTACCTCATGGGCGGCGCCGTTGTTATCGAGGTTATTTTTAACCTTCCTGGCATGGGTACCGCTATTCTTGAGGGTATCCAGGGTAACGAGGCAATGCTTGTTCAGGGCGTTGTCGTTGTCGTTGCACTGTCCTTCATCATCATCAACATTGTTGTTGATATGTTGTACATCTTGATTAACCCACGCATTAGGACGGTGTAGTGCGATGGTACAAATTAGAAAAAAACAAGTCGAGAAGCTCGAAGAAGCTGCAGCAAAGGGTTCAACCTTTGGTGGCTTCAAGAAGATGAAGACAGCTTCCAAGATTGCTCTTGTCATTCTTGTCTTTGTTGTTCTTGCTTCTGTCTTTGCAAACTTTATTGCTCCACATAACCCACTTGAGATTTTCAACGCTCGTCAGGCTCCAGGCAATGGATTCATTTTTGGTACTGACGATAAGGGCCGCGATATTCTTTCTCGTATGCTTTATGGTGGTCAGTATTCACTGGTCATTGGCTTTGGTGCTACGGGTATGGCACTGCTGTGTGGCTCAATTATTGGTGCAATTGCAGCTGTTTCTAGAAAGGCTGTCTCTGAGGTCATCATGCGTGTGCTCGACATCATCATGTCGTTCCCAGGCATTGCTCTTGCAGCAGTCTTTGTTTCTATTCTGGGTAACAGCGTTCCTTCAATTATCTTTGCTATTGGCTTTATGTACACGCCACAGATTGCTCGTATTGTTCGCGCAAACATCGTAAGCGAGTACGGCGAAGATTACGTAAGGGCAACCATTGTTTCTGGTGCTCGTGCACCATGGATTCTGTGGAAGCATGTTCTTCGTAACTGCATTGCTCCAATCATGGTCTTTACCGTTACGCTTGTTGCAGACGCAATCATCTTTGAGGCATCTCTGACCTTCATTGGTGCAGGTATTGCAGAGCCAACTCCAACATGGGGTAACATCTTGGCTGATGCTCGTGCTGGCGTTCTTGCTGGCCGTTGGTGGCAGGCATTCTTCCCAGGCCTGGCTATTATGATGACCTGCCTGGCACTGAATATCCTCTCCGAGGGTCTTACTGACGCTATGGCAGCAGCACCTGGCGCTCCTGTTGATACAGAGAACTCTGACTCTAGGCGTGCAGATGACATCCTTGCATCTGATCCAGTTCGCGCCTATGCAGAGCAGGCAGAGTCTCTTGAGCGCAGGCTCAACGCACTTAAAGAAGTTGAGCTTTCCAGAACTGATAGGCGTAAGCCAGACTTTGATGTAAAGCCACTGCTCAGCGTTAAGGATCTTTGCATCAGCTTTGAGTCTCACGGAGACGTTAAGGTTGTTGACCACGTAAGCTTTGATGTTCGTCCTGGTCAGTGCATGGCACTGGTTGGCGAGTCTGGCTGCGGTAAGTCTATTACCACTAAGGTCATCATGGGTCTGACTGATCCAAAAGAGACTATTACTGGTGAGGTCCTCTACAAAGACCAAGACCTCTTGAAGCTTTCCAAAGAAGAGCATCGCAAACTGCTTGGACACGAGCTTGCAATGGTCTATCAGGACGCTTTGTCTTCCTTGAACCCTTCTATGCTTATCTCTTCTCAGATGAAGCAGCTCACCAGCAGGGGAGGCACCCGTTCTGCAGAGGAGCTTCTGGAGCTTGTAGGCCTGGATCCAAAGCGTACGCTTGAGTCTTATCCACACGAGCTTTCTGGTGGCCAGCGTCAGCGTGTTCTGATTGCTATGGCACTTACCCGCGATCCTTCTCTGGTTATCTGCGACGAGCCAACAACCGCTCTGGACGTTACTGTTCAGAAGCAGGTTATCAAGCTCTTAAATGACCTCCAGCGTCGTCTTGGCTTCGCAATGATCTTTGTAAGTCACGACCTTGCACTTGTTGCAGAGGTTGCTTCTGAGATTACCGTTATGTACGCAGGTCAGGTTATTGAGCAGGCAGCTACTACTGAGCTTCTGACCAATCCTGTTCACGAGTACACCCGCGGTCTTCTCGGCTCTGTTCTTTCCATTGAGGAAGGCGCACAGGACGGTACCAGGCTTCACCAGGTACCAGGTTCTGTCCCTTCTCCGGAGGACTTCCCAACAGGCGATAGGTTTGCTCCTCGTTCAAGCCACCCAGACTTGGGTCTTGAGGTACATCCTGTTATCAAGGAGATTCCTGGTAAGCACCATCGTTTCTCCGAGCTGCCTGATGAGTATCTGAAGGAGCATGGTCTTGTGCCTTACCTTGAGCGTTCTCAAAAGGAGGTGAGGTAAATGGCTACAACTACTGAAGAGCAGCCAATTATCTTCCTCGATGATATTTCGGTTACGTTTAAGACGCGTACAGGCTCAATCTTTAAGCCTAATAAGGTCCACGCAGTACAGAATGTTTCTCTCAAGCTTATGCCTGGCGAGACCATTGGTATTGTTGGTGAGTCTGGCTGCGGAAAGTCTACTACCGCAAATGTCATGTGTGGTCTTCAGTCACCAACGTCCGGTCATGTGTACTTCAAGGGAATGGATGTTACCAAGCGTACTCCAGAGCTCAGGAAGCAGATTGGCCGCGTTGTCTCCGTTGTTTTCCAGGACCCAGCAACTGCTCTTAACCCTCGCATGATTGTTAAAGATCAGCTTATGGATCCACTGCTGGTACATAAGGTAGGAACAGAGCAGGAGCGAGAAGCCCGTATTAATGAGCTGGTCAGCCTGGTTGGACTGCCACATTCGGCACTTCGCGCCCTTCCTGGTCAGCTTTCTGGTGGTCAGCGTCAGCGTGTTGCTATTGCACGTGCGCTTTCTCTGAATCCATCGGCAATCATTGCTGACGAGCCTACTTCCGCACTGGACGTTTCTGTTCGTGCACAGATCTTGAACCTGCTTACAGACCTTAAGTCTGAGCTGGGTCTCTCGATGATCTTTATTTCGCACGATATCCAGACCGTTCGCTATGTTTCTGACCGCATCATTGTTATGAATCACGGCCAGATTATGGAAGATGGTCCTGCTAAGCAGGTCTTTGAGCATCCAACAGATCCTTACACTAAGACGCTTTTGGGTGCTGCGCCATCTTTGCTTCATCCAAAACTGGGTGAGTAGCGCTTACGTTTTTGTTTGACCAGAGCGCAGCTTAGGCTGCGCTCTTTTAGCTTGTTAGGTGGATCAATGCACCAAGAAACGCTTGAGCTTGCAGAATTGAAGGCAGCTCATGCTCTGACGCCTTATCCTTCAGATTTTGAGGCGTTTTGGAAGGCACGTATGGAGGAAGCGGATAACGCTCCTCTCAGCTGGCAGATTGTACCTTCAACAGAAGTCACGTCATCTGCTTCAGCTCATTTTTTTGATTTGACGTTTGTGGGAATTGATGGCGCGGAAGTTTACGCAAAGTATCTGCGCCCACAGACTGCCTCGGGCGTACAAAGTCCGCTTGTTCTACAGTTCCACGGTTATCCAGGGGCTTCTCGCAGTTGGTTTGAGCAGAGCTCATTTCTAGGCTTGGGTTGCTCACTGATTGCGCTTGATAATCCTGGGCAGGGTGGCCGCAGTTTGGACGGAAGCTCATATAAGAGCACTACCGTTTCTGGTCATTTGGTGCTTGGACTGGACGGACCAGTAGAGGATCTTTACTTTGTGCACCTGTATCAGAACATTCGCTTGCTCTGCAGAATTGTTCGACAGCTTGAAGGCATTGATACAGATCGCATTTTTGTAAACGGTGCCTCACAGGGTGGTGGTATTGGCCTTGCTACCTGCGCACTTAACCCGGACCTTATCAATAGAGCTGCAATCCTTTATCCCTTCCTTACCGATTTTAGGTGCGTATGGGAGCTTAATGCTGATGAGGTTGCCTACGAGGGCATCCGTTATTATTCCCGCTGGTTTGACGCAGATGGTTCTCGCGTTGATGAGGTCTTTGCAAAGCTTGCCTATATTGATTCAGCTAATTTTGCACGCCTGGTTACCTGTCCTGTGCTTTTTGGCACCGGACTTGATGATCCGGTAGTTCCTCCAGAGGCTCAGTTTGCAGCTTACAATGCCTTGACCTGCCCAAAGAGACACTTGTTGTATCCCGGATATGCGCATGAAGAGATTGGCGATTTTGACGATAAAATCATTGACTTCTTCTGCTCAGACAAGGGAGAGCAAGCTCTTGAAGAGTTGAACTCGTCATTTCCCGCTCAAGCAGAAGGCGAGGTGAAAGCATGAGGGGTTTAACACAAAGGCTTGAAGATGCCCGTTCTTATCGCGGTGCGTGGCTTAGACCATCAAACTTTGAATCATTTTGGGAGACGTCTGTATCGTTTGCACAAAATACGCACGTAGAGAGTGTGGTTGAGCTTCCGTCTGCTACCCAGGCGGCAACGTTTAAGCACATCACATTCACCTCAACTGACCAGACGCAGCTGCGTGCTCGCGTCATTCTTCCAGCAGGTGTGTCGGTGGCAGAACCGCTAGCTCCAGCAGAGCTGTCCGCTTCGGCAGAGCTATCCACCTCGGCAAAGCTGCCCGCGGTAGTGCTCTTCTCCGATCTTGGTCGGGGAGTGCGTAGCTGGCTGCACCTTTTGCGCTTCTCGGCACTTGGCATGCCCGTTGTAGCCCTAGAGGCTCGGCCATGCGAAGCGTCACTCAAAGACGCCTGGAGGGGAGCGCTCGCCGCAGAGGAGCTTGCCCTCGCGCTCATCAACCCGGATGACGCCGCATCCTCCACGCTCAAGCAGCCCATCGATGACGCACTGGTAACTACCGCGGTTGCATCGCGCTTCCTCGGGCGCACAACCGTTACCTGGGGAGAAGGTCTAGGTGGCTCGCAAGCATTGTTTACGGCGGCGCTTCTGCCCAAGGCAGTGATCGCTACTATGGCGCTGAACCCGCTCTTTGCTGACAACGCAACAACCCTGCGAGCGCATGTCGGGTGCGGAGACACCCCGCAGTCGGATGCAGCTATTGACGCGGTCGGTCTTCTCGACAGCGCGTGCGCGGCAGAGCTGGTGCGTGTACCTGCGCTTATCGGTACGGCCCTGCTGGACCAGAGCGCTCCAACTGAAGGAACGTTTGCGCTGTACAATCGCTTGCCAGGACAGAAGGAAATGCGCGTGTACCCCAAGCATGGGCACGAGCGTATCAATCAGTTTGAGAACGATCAAATCAACTATCTCTGCGAGGTTATATCAGGGCTTTGTCATAACTAAGCGGACTATAATTACGTAGGTTCTTTGAAGTTGCTTTTGATCAATGCTTTGGTCGGCTACTTCAGTACATTGTTGTATGAAACTAGTTGGATTTTCCAACGTGTGAAAGGATAAAGCATGTCCAGTAACGTACCATTTAGCGGTGTTATTCCACCAGTTGTAACCCCAGATACCCCAGACCATCAGCTTGATGTTGTGTCGTTTGAGCGCTCCATTAATCGTCTCATTGAGGCTGGCGTAGATGGCCTGTTCTTCCTTGGCTCTTCCGGTGAGGTTGTTTTTGCAACTGATGAGCGTCGTGATCAGATTGTGCGCGAGGCTGTCCGCATTGTTGACCACCGCGTTCCAGTCCTTGTGGGCATCATCGATACCGAGACCGAGCGTGTTTTGGAGCACGGTCGTCGTGCCCTCGCACTGGGTGCAGATGCTCTTGTAGCAACTGCTCCTTTCTACGCACTTGGTGGCCCAGCTGATGTTGAGGAGCACTTCCGCATTCTTCACCAGGAGCTGGACGCACCTCTGTTTGCGTATGACATTCCCGTCTGCGTTCACACTAAACTTCCTTGGAAGATGCTTGCTCGTCTAGGCGCAGAGGGTGTTCTTGCAGGCGTTAAGGACTCTTCTGGCGATGACGTCTCCTTCAGGTATCTTGTTCAGGAGAACGAGAAGAACGGTCATCCTCTGACCCTTTTGACCGGCCATGAGATTGTTGTTGACGGTGCTCTTCTCTCTGGCGCAGATGGTTCTGTACCTGGTCTTGCTAATGTTGAGCCAGAGGGCTACGTCCGCATGTGGAAGGCAGCTCAGGAAGGTAACTGGGCAGAGGTCAAGCGTGAGCAGGATCGTCTCAACGAGATTTCCCACATCTTTGATGTCACTACAGGCGTTCAGGGCTATGGTGCTGGCGTTGGCGCATTCAAGTGCGCACTTAACCTCATGGGCATTTTTGATTCTGACCAGATGCCTCGTCCTGTTAAGCCACTTGATGGACAGAACCGTGAGGCAATCAAGCAGGTTCTTATTGCAAACGGCCTTCTCTAAACAAGAGGGGACACCATGGACTCTAAGTTTGTTTCTCCAACACATGTTTGTGCTGTTGATATTGGCGGCACAAAAATTGCCTGCGGCATAGTCACCCTTAACGGCACTGACGCTCCAAACGTCCAGTCCGTAAAGAAGGTCCCAACTAACGCAAAAGAGGGTGGCAAGCAGGTTCTTGCCACCGTTCTCCAGGCAATTAAAGAGGCGCTTGCTCGCGCAGAAGAGCTGGACCTTACTATCTCTGGCGTAGGTATTTCTTCTGCTGGTGTTGTTGACCCTCGTACGGGCGACATCACCTACGCAAATGAGCTTATGCCCGGCTGGGGCGGAACCGCTCTTGGTTCTGCAGTTACCAGTGAGTTTGGCCTTCCGTGCAGCGTCCTTAATGACGTTCATGCTCACGCTCTGGGTGAGGCTCGTCACGGTGCTGGCCACGGCAAAGACAGCGTTTTAACCGTAGCTGTTGGCACGGGCATTGGTGGCGCTTTTGTGAACCACGGTATCTTGATGCTGGGTGCTCACGACGAGGCTGGTCACATCGGTCACGTTGCAACCCCAGCGGCTGCAGGCGTTGATTGTCCTTGTGGTGGAACTTCTCACCTTGAGCCTGTTTCTGCAGGTCCTGGCATTATTCGCGAGTACGTCCGCCTTGGTGGCTCCGACACGCTTGAAGACGGTTCTGCTCTTGATGGCGCAGAGATTGACCGCAGAGCTCTTGCTGGCGAGAAGATCGCTCAGGCTGCAGAGGAGCGCTCGGGCCGCGCACTTGGTGAGGTCTTGGGCAGCATGTGCAACATGCTTGACCCTTCTGTCATCATTCTGTCTGGCTCCGTTGCAGAGTGTGGCAAGTACTGGCACGAGGCGCTAGCTGCCGCATTTAAGCTGCAGGCAATGCCTCCCGTTCAGGCAACGCCCATTGTGAAGGGCACGCTTGGTGGAGAAGCTCCTCTTATTGGAGCTGCAGAAAACCTTGTTCTACCTGGCTATTTAGAGACACGTCTTTAGGCAGAAGCATGTCAGCAGGTAAATTATTTGCTGATCAGACACGCCGCAAAGACACGCACCTTTAACATACGTACATTCTTGTGAGGAGAATATCGTGGCATATTCAGAGCTTGTTGAGTCACTTAAAGGAAAACTCATTGTTAGCGTCCAGGCGTATCCTGGTGAGCCTATGAGGCATCCAGAGACCATGGCTCAGATTGCTCGCGCCTGTGAGCTTGGCGGCGCTGCAGCTATTAGGTGCCAGGGTTTGTCTGATATTTCTGCCATTAAGGGTAGGGTTGAAATTCCTGTTATTGGCCTCTGGAAAGAGGGTCATGAGGGTGTCTACATTACTCCTACGCTTCGTCATGCGCGTGCTTGTATTCACGCTGGCGCAGATGTTGTTGCCCTGGATGCAACAGACCGCCCAAGGCCTGATGGTAGAACCTTTGAAGAGACTGTTGCAACTCTGCGTGCAGAGTCTGACGTGCTAATCATGGCTGACTGCATGACTATGGATGATATCCGTCGCGCTGTTGCCGCTGGTTGTGACCTCGTTTCAACTACACTTTCTCACAACAAGGCCGCTATTGATACAACGCTTGACGATGGTCCTGACATTGCCCTTCTCCAGCAGGCAACTACTGAATTCCCAGGTATTGCCATTATTTGCGAGGGCCACGTTCACACACCACAAGACGCAAAAGATGCTCTGGATGCAGGCGCTTGGGCAGTTGTTTCAGGTACAGCCATTACACATCCAACTTCAATTACTTCTTGGTTTGCTGCAGCACTTGAGGATTAACGCTTGGAGCGGTAAGGTTTTCTCGTCACGTATTTAAGGAGCGCCTGTGAAGAAAAACGATCCCACACCTTCAGTTATTCCCGACATTGTCATTATTACGGGTATGTCTGGATCGGGTCGCACGCAGGCGCTTCATGTGTTTGAGGACATGGGTTATTTCTGTATTGATAACCTGCCACCAGCTCTTATTTTGCAGCTTTCTAACCTTGTGGGCATTAACACAGGTGTTGGCCGCCACTTGGCCGTTACCTGCGATTTGCGCTCGCAAGGTCTTTTTGATGACATCTCTGAAGCTCTGAAGTCTCTTGCAGATCACGAGCTCACCTACAAGATTGTTTATCTGGACTCCTCAGACGAAGTACTTATGCGTCGCTATAGCGAGAATCGCCGTCGTCATCCTTTAGCGCAGGAGGGAGAAAATCTCTCATCTGCAATTTCTAAGGAGCGCGCACAGCTTCAAGACATAAAAGCGCTGGCAGATGTGGTCCTAGATACCTCGTCTATGCGTACTAATACGCTCAAGAGCCGCCTTCGTCGTGCATTTTCAGAGCTTGCTGAACAGCAGCTTATGGATGTTAGCGTGTTTTCCTTTGGTTTCAAAAATGGTTTGCCCGTTGAGGCTGACCTTATGATTGACGTGCGATTCCTGCCTAATCCTTACTATGATCCAGAGCTCAGACCACTTACTGGTCTTGATGAGCCAGTAGCTCAGTTTGTACTTCAGCATGGCACTACTAAGAAATTCCTTAAGTCTTGGTTTGAGCTGCTTGATGTAGTAATGCCTGGCTATGTGCAGGAGGGCAAGAGTTTGCTTTCTATTGCGGTAGGTTGCACGGGTGGCCAGCATAGAAGCGTTGCAATCGCACGTGCTACCGCAGAGCATCTTACCAGCCAGGGTTATCGCGTAACGCTGTTCCATCGCGATCTTGATGCGGCTCAGAAGAAGTCTCAGCAGGCTGAGTAGAAGTTAATCTGTCATGTCCTCTACTGCCTTGGTCCAAAATGAGCTGGTCAGCGTACCAGAAATTCAGACGGACTGTGAATTAGCCCAGCTTTCTGCGCTTATTCGTGTTTCCGGAACGTTATCGATGCACGGTCCTGGCAAATTTGCCGTTCGCATTGTTACTGAGACTGGCACGGTTGCCCGAACAGTTATTAGTTCTTCTCGCCGTCTGTTTGATCTGGGTACTTCCGTTGAGTACCGCCGCTCTATCATGCATAAAAAACGCAATTATTTGCTTGAGATTTCTAACCAGGATTCGCTTGCAGAAGCACTTTCCGCTCTTGGCATTTATATACCGGGAGAAGGCCTGGTAAGTGGCATTCCAAAGAGTGTTATCCACACCAAGCAGGCGCAGCGAGCTTTTTTGCGCGGAGCATTTATGGCGGGCGGATTTTTGGCCGATCCTTTAAAAGATTTTCACTTAGAGATTGCTGTCTCGGGAGAAAGATTTGCCACTGAGCTGGTAAAACTTATGGGATCCATTGGTGTAAAGGCGCGTCTTAATCATCGTAACCGCCATACCAATGCGCTCATGCGTACCAGAGAAATTTATGCTGTCTACCTTAAGAGCTCTGACGACATCATCAAGTTTTTGCGAGAGATTGGTGCGCCCACTATGGCGCGCGCTATCGCGTTTACGCGTGTGCAAAAGCATTATCGCAACAACGTCAACCGAGTTGTCAACGCAGAGATGGCAAATCAAACGCGCTCTTCAAATGCAGCGGCAGACCAGTTAGCGCTCATAGAAAAGGCCGAGAAACTCGTTGGACTCAGAGCTCTGCCGCCAGCGGTCAGAGATTTTTGTCTTGCACGAAAAGATAACCCTGAGCTGTCATTATCAGCGTTGGGGGAGTCGTTTGTACCACCCGTATCCAAGTCCGCCATGTATCACCGATTGCTTCGTTTGGAAAAAATCGTTCAGGATTTAGAAAAAGATGCATAAGTTATCGGCGAGTGCGGTAAAATACTCGGTGTACGGTTTAAATGTTAATGAATCCGGAGAATGGCTCTGGGTCACCGAAAGGAGCATTACGTATGGCAGTAAAGGTTGCTATTAACGGTTTTGGCCGCATTGGTCGCCTTGCATTTAGGCAGATGTTTGGTCACGAGGGTTCCGAGATTGTTGCAATCAACGACCTTACTTCTCCAGAGATGCTTGCATATCTTCTGAAGTATGACTCTACTCAGGGCAACTATTCCCGCGATCACAAGGTAGAGGCAACTGACCACTCCATCATCGTTGACGGTCACGAGATTGTTATTTACAAGGAGGCAGACGCTAACAACCTGCCTTGGGGCGATCTCAACGTTGACGTTGTTCTTGAGTGCACCGGTTTCTACACTTCTAAGGACAAGGCACAGGCTCACATCAACGCTGGTGCTAAGAAGGTTGTCATTTCTGCTCCAGCAGGCAATGACCTCCCAACCATCGTCTTCAACGTTAACCACGAGACCCTCACTGCAGATGACAACATCATCTCCGCAGCTTCCTGCACCACTAACTGCCTTGCTCCTATGGCAAAGGGTCTCAACGACTTCGCAACTATCAAGTCCGGTATCATGACCACCATTCACGCATACACTGGTGACCAGATGATTCTCGACGGCCCACAGCGCAAGGGTAACTTCCGTCGTTCCCGTGCTGGTGCAGAGAACATCGTTCCTAACTCCACTGGTGCTGCTAAGGCAATCGGCCTTGTTCTTCCTGAGCTCAACGGCAAGCTTATTGGTGCTGCTCAGCGCGTTCCTACGCCAACTGGCTCCCTCACCAACCTCTATGCTGTTGTTGACAAGAAGGTCACCGTTGACGAGGTCAACGCTGCAATGAAGGCATATGCAGAGACCATCCCTGAGACCTTTGGTTACAACGAGGATGACATTGTTTCCCGCGACATCGTCGGCGAGACCCACGGCTCCATCTTCGACGCAACTCAGACCATGTGCTCTGACCTTGGCGATGGCACCACTCTTGTTCAGGTCACCTCTTGGTACGACAACGAGAACTCCTACACTTCTCAGATGGTCCGCACCATCAAGTACTTCGAGAAGTTCGTTGCTTAAGTTCTAGTTACATAGACGCCTTAGGCGCGGTCGCAGCATCTGCCGCGATCGCGCCTTCTTTTGTTGGAAACGTATTTAAAGGAGTGACATGGCTTTTACAAAGAAGACTGTCCGCGATGCAGATGTTGATGGTAAGCGCGTACTTATGCGCGTTGACTTCAACGTGCCTCTGAAGGACGGCGTTGTTACTGACGACACCCGCGTTCGCGCTGCACTTCCAACCATCCAGTATCTTCTCGACCACAATGCAAAGGTCATCCTGATGAGCCACCTTGGCCGTCCAGATGGCACCGGCTTCCAGCCAGAGCTTTCCCTGCGCCCAGCTGCAGAGAAGCTTGCTGAGCTTCTTGGCCACGAGGTTAAGTTTGTTGAGGACACGTATGGCGAGAAGGCCCGTGAGGCTGTAGACGCACTCAAGGACGGCGAGGTTCTTGTTCTTGAGAACGTCCGTTTTGACAAGCGTGAGAAGAAGAACGATCCAGAGATTGCAAAGACCCTTGCATCTTATGGTGACATCTTTGTTCTTGATGCATTTGGTACCGCTCACCGTGCACAGGGTTCTGTTGTTGGACCAGCAGCTTACCTTCCTGCATACGCTGGTTTCCTGCTTGAGAAAGAGGTTGACACTCTTACCTCTATCTTCTCTAACCCAGAGCGCCCACTTGTAGCTATCGTTGGTGGCTCCAAGGTTTCTTCTAAGATCGGTGTTCTTGATCACCTTATCGACTCCGCTGATACCCTCATCATCGGCGGCGGTATGGCATATACCTTCTTCCTGGCAAAGGGTTATACCGTTGGTACTTCTCTTCAGGAGCCAGACTGGATTGAGCGCGCAGGCGAGATGCTCAAAAAGGCAGAGGAGAAGGGCGTTAAGATTCTGCTTCCTGTTGACAACGTTGTTACCGATCACTTTGGTGAGGACGCTGTTGGTGAGGTAGTTCCTTCCGATCAGATTCCTGCAGACCGCATGGGTATGGACATTGGTCCTAAGACTGTTGAGCTTTACTCTGAGGCTATCAAGGGCGCAAAGACCGTCTTCTGGAATGGCCCTATGGGCGTCTTTGAGTTTGACCAGTTTGCAAAGGGCACCGAGGCTGTTGCTCGTGCTGTTGCAGATGCTGATTGCACTTCTATCATCGGCGGTGGCGATTCCGTTGCAGCAGTTAACAAGTTCCACCTTGCTGACAAGATGAGCTGGATTTCCACTGGCGGCGGCGCTTCCATGGAGCTCGTTGAGGGTAAGGCACTTCCAGGAGTGGAGGCGCTTCTCGATGCGTAATCGTATGATCGCAGGTAACTGGAAGATGAATGAGACTTTCGCTGAGGGCGTTGAGCTTGCTCAGGGAATTGTTGATCAGCTTGCTTCCGGTACCGGAAACGTTGATGTTGTTATTGCTCCACCTCTTGTAGACCTTAAGGGTGTCTCTGAGGTTCTTACCCAGGCCAACTCTTCTGTTGCTCTCTCTGCACAGAATGTGTACTGGGAGGAGTCTGGTGCATTTACTGGTGAGACCTCTCCAGCAATGCTGACTTCTGTTGGTGCAACTTACTGCATTATTGGTCACTCCGAGCGCCGTGGCTACTTTGGCGAGACCGACGAGGACATTAACCGCAAGGCAAAGGCACTGATGGCTCATGACATCGTTCCTATTTCATGCTGCGGTGAGTCTCTTGAGGTTCGTAACGCCGGAACTCACGTTCAGTTTGTTGTTGACCAGATTAAGGCAGATACCAAGGGTCTAGAGATTACAGATCCTTCCAAGTACGTTATTGCTTACGAGCCAATCTGGGCAATTGGTACTGGTATGACTGCAACTGCTGATGACGCACAGGAAGTCTGCGGCGCAATCCGTAAGACCCTGGTAGAGATCTTTGGTGCAGAAATTGCAGACGGTATCCGTATTCTTTACGGTGGCTCTGCTAAGCCAGAGAATGTTGGTGGCTTCCTCGAGAAAGAGGACGTCGATGGCGCACTTGTTGGCGGCGCATCGCTCAAGGCTGATTCCTTCGTTGCAATGGTTAAGAGCGCAATGAACTAAATTCTGACAAAGTTCCTTACCACCGGTGAGGTGCTTGTCCCATCTGTTAAGTTCTTGTTTGTTTTGCAACTTGGCACACGTCATTCCCAAAGGGGAGTGGCGTGTGCTATTCTTTTCTGTTGTACGTAAAAATAACTAGGGCTGGATTTTCTCGCCAGCAAGAGGGGGAACCTCGTGGGCGTTCTGAATACAATTCTTTTAGTGCTGTTTGTACTTTCTGGCATTTTTACGGTGCTGCTTGTCTTGGCACACTCTGGAAAGGGCACCGGCGTTTCTGACATGATTGCTGCATCTATGTATAACGCAAGCGCTGGTTCAGGCATTATGGAGAAGAACCTTGATCGCCTTACCGTCATCACTACAACCATTTTCCTGGTCTGCGCTATTGTGATGGCTCTCACATTCCCTGTTGGTGCTATTGGCTAAGCAGTCGCTTACATATTTGAATTACCTGCCGAGAAACCCGAGTTTCTCGGCATTTTTTATTCGTAGCCTGCGGAGCATGTGAAAATTCGCTGTTGAGAATAACGGCAAAATGGTTGGATGCGACAGATAGTAGTTTTCTTTTACTTCTTAACAGAATTTTCAATAACGTTTCTCATATGTAAACAAATTTGATTGTGACCTGCACGCTGGACTTTAACAGTCATTATATGTGGATACGTTTTACTGGGATTGGTATGCATAATCTTGGATATCTGAGAGATATTTTTGGGTTAGACAACTTATCCATGGTAAAATTGCACTTTGCTGTGTATTCACGGCATGTTTGTTGTAGGAATGCTAGGTTGCCATACCGAGAAAACCTCGCTTATCGGGTGGATAAGCGCAAGGCGGTGAGGAGAGTCAATGGCACGGTTTGTTTGGTACGTTACAAAGAGGATTTTGAGCTACATTGTGATGATTTTTGTTGCAACTTCGCTCACATTCTTCCTCGCATCATCATTTATGAACCCACGCTCCAACTTTGAGCAGCGTACTCCACGTCCTCCACAGGAGTCTATTGAGGAAAACCTGTATAGGACTAATCTGAATGATAAGACTCCAGTTATTGAACGTTATCAGGTTTGGGTTACTAATCTATTTACCAAGTTTGATCTTGGTATGACTCCAACAGGTGATAATGTTAACCGTGAGATGAGCTCAAAGTTTATGGCTTCCATTGAGCTCATGACTCCAGCAACTATTTTGTCTGTTGTTATTGGTGTTAGCCTGGGCGTTTATACCGCCCAACGTCAGTATCAGTGGCAGGACCGCTTCTTAAGTGGTGTTGCTTCGGTTTTGCTGGTTATTCCAACCGTTGTTATGGCAATCTTGATTGTTTTTGCAGCAATCGAGATTAACGCACGTGCCGGTTCTCGTATTTTCTACGTTACCGATCTTTCTAGTGGAGATACCGGAAACTTCTTCACTTGGCTCATTGACTTCCTCCAGCACATTATTCTTCCAACCATTGTTCTTACTATCGTAAGTTCCGTTGGTTACCACCTCTCTCAGCGTACCTACCTACTTGACGAGATGCACGCAGATTATGTTCGTACCGCTCGTGCCAAGGGCCTCACTCGTAAGAAGGCAATTCGTAAGCACGCTCTTCGCGTTTCTTTGATTCCAACCGCTGTTTCAGTTGCTTTCTCTCTTGCAGGTATCTTCACAGGTGCTGTTATGACCGAGAAGGTCTTTGCAATTCACGGTCTTGGTGAGTACTTCATTAACTGTATTAACAACAACAATATTCACGGTGCAGTTGCAGTTGCAGCATTCTCTGGCGCAATGACTCTTGTTGGCGCTCTTCTGGCTGATCTCTTTGCTGCTGCTCTTGATCCACGAATTAAGATGAGCTAAGGAGGCGGACATGTCTAAAGAAGAGCTTCAGAACAAAGACGAGAAAAACGTCTCCATTGATGCAGGCCTTACTAACGCTGAGCGTGAGCTTCAGGCAGATGCTAAGTCTGACAATAAAGAAGTTAAAAGAATTAGCTATGCTGGCCTGATTGCAAGGCGTTTCTTCCGCCAGCGTTCTGCAGTAATCGGTTTGATTATTCTTGGAATTATGGTTCTTATTGCAGTTTTTGGACCATATGCCACTCCGTTTAATTACACAGATGCTGACTTTACTGCAATTAACATGGCTCCTAATGCAAAGCATTGGTTTGGTACTGATGGTGCTGGCATTGACCTGTATGCCTGCGTTGTCCACGGCCTTGGTCGTTCGTTGACCATTGGTATTAGCTACGCAATCTTGACTACTATCATCTCTGCAATTATTGGTACTGCCATTGCCTATGTCCGTGGCATTCCAGAGAAGATTGGTATGTGGCTTCTTGATATGCTCATGGTCATCCCTAGCTTCTTGCTGGTTGCTATGATTGTTCGTGCAGCAGGCGGTGAGTCTGGTTGGCTCATGCTTATCTTTGGCCTGACTGCTTTTGGTTGGATTGGCCGCGCGCGTACTATCCGTACCATGGCTCTGTCTTTGCGTGAGAGAGATTACGTCAAGGCTGCTAAGTACATGGGTGTTCCACCATTTACCATCATTGTTCGTCACCTTATTCCAAACCTTGGTTCAATTCTTATTATTGACTTGGTCTTGGCTGTTATTGGCGGCGTTAACTCTGAGACTGCATTCAGCTTCTTGGGTCTTGGTATCAAAGCACCAGATACTTCTCTTGGTTATCTTCTGAGTGCTGGTTCTTCTGCAATGCTTACTACTCCATGGATGATTCTGATTCCATCGGCATTTCTGATTGTTGTTTGTGTTGGCCTGCAGCTCATCGGCGATGGCCTTCGCGATGCCTTTGACCCTTATTCACGCGCTGCTGGTAGCGTCAAAGATCAGGAAGAGGATTCTTCCAAGGATGACGCTCAGCTTGATGATCTTGAGGGTAGCATCGTTTCTGAAGAAACTACGGAGCGTGCATAATGTCTGACACTACTACTACTTCAACAAAGCAGGGAAGTGTAGAGATGGACGATGTCCTTCGCTACGAGCTGCTTGAATCAAACGGTCCAAAGGGTGCTCCAACAGGAGATCCAGTTCTTTCTGTTCGTAACCTTAAGGTTTCCTTTAATACTGAGGCTGGTCGTGTAGACGCAGTTCGCGGTGTTAACTTTGACCTTTGGGGCGGCCGTACTCTTGGTATCGTAGGTGAGTCTGGTTCTGGTAAGTCAGTAACCGCTCTGTCTCTTATTGGTCTTCTTGATGACAACGCTCATGTTACCGGCTCTATTAAGCTTGGTAATGAGGAGCTCATTGGTAAGACCGACGAAGAGATGTCAGAGCTTCGTGGTACTAAGATTTCTATGATTTTCCAGGATCCACTGTCTGCTTTGACCCCAATGTTCTCTATTGGAGATCAGCTTGCAGAGGCTCTGCTTACCCACAATCCTCATATGAGCAGATCAGACGTTCGTAAGCGTTGTATTGAGCTTCTCTCCATTGTTGGTATTACTGATCCAGAGAATCGTCTGGATTCTTTCCCACATGAGTTCTCTGGTGGTATGCGCCAGCGTGTTGTTATCGCAATTGCAATTGCAAACAATCCTGACATCATCATTGCAGACGAGCCAACCACCGCTCTTGACGTAACTATTCAGGCTCAGATTCTTGACGTCTTGAAGGTTGCACAGAAAGAGACGGGTGCAGCAGTTGTTCTGATTACTCACGACCTTGGTGTTGTTGCAGGTACCGCTGATGACATTATGGTTATGTATGCAGGTCGTGGCGTAGAGCGCGCAAGTGTTGATACGCTTTTTGCTGAGCCTCGCCATCCTTATACCATGGGCCTTCTGGGTGCTGTTCCAAAACCTCACCTTCAGGCAGAGCATAGGCTTGTTCCTATTAAGGGCAATCCACCATCACTTGCTGCTATTCCAACTGGTTGTCCATTTAACCCACGTTGTCCTATGGCTACCGAGGAATGCTCCAAGAAAGAGCCAGTGCTGCTTCCTGCAAATGCTGCTGAGGGCCACCTGGCATCTTGTCACCACCTTCAGGAGATTTGCGAGAAGAACCTTACTTACGCTGAGGTGTATCCAGACTTTGAGCCAATCCTTCCAAAGTGGGTTGATGTCCCTCGTAATGAGCGTCCTGTTGTACTCAAGGTTGAGAATCTTACCAAGACATTCCCTGTTCAGGGTAAGGGCTTTATTAGACGCAGCAAGGGCACTATGACCGCAGTTGACCGTGCAAGCTTTGAGATCCATGAGGGAGAAACCCTCGCACTAGTTGGCGAGTCTGGCTCTGGTAAGTCAACAACTCTGATGCAGATTATGGATTTGCTGAAGCCTGAGGATGGTCGTATTACGGTCCTTGGCAAAGATGTTGCTGAGCTTAAGAATGCTGCACAGCGTAGAGAGCTTCGTAAAGATCTTCAGGTTATCTTCCAAGATCCAATGAGTTCTCTGGACCCACGTATGCCTGTCTATGACGTTTTGGCTGAGCCACTTCAGGCACAGGGTTGGAACAAAGAGGATATTAATACTCGTATTGGCGAGCTTATGCGTCTGGTTGGTATCAACCCAGACTATGTTGACCGCTTCCCATCCCAGTTCTCTGGTGGTCAGCGTCAGCGTATTGCTATTGCTCGTGCTCTTGCAACAAGTCCAAAGATTCTTCTCTTGGACGAGCCAATTGCATCTCTGGACGTTTCCATTCAGGCAGGTATTATTAACCTCCTTGAGGATCTTCAGGTTCAGTTGAAGATTTCTTATCTCTTTGTTGCTCACGATCTTGCTGTTATTCGTCATATTTCTGACACGGTTGCTGTTATGCACTTGGGCAAGATTGTTGAGTACGGTGAGACTGAAGACGTCTTTACTAACCCACAAGATCCTTACACTAAGGCGCTTCTCTCGGCTATTCCAATTCCTGATCCAAAGATTGAGCGCACCCGTGAGCGCATGATTTATCAGGATGGTAAGCTGGTTCCTGCTACTCACATCTCTAACGAGTAACAAAGATTCAATAAATTTTCTGAAAACCCGCACTTAAAACTAGGTGCGGGTTTTCTTTGTTACAAATCGTGAACGAGGTTGTTACGGGAATGTTTCTGCTATGGAGTATTTTCAGGCAATTTCGTATAGTTAAGTGAATATCTGTAGGCCTTTAACGAAATGGGTGATCATATGGCTGACAGTTTTTCCCGTCGTTCGTTCTTTGCTTTGACTGGAATCACCGCCGCAGGCCTCGGCCTTGCTGGTTGTGCTCCATCAAATCCTCAGAGCAGCTCTACCACCACAGGTACTGAGCCACAGGACGGCTCTCCTGCAAACACTCCTCTGGATCAGCTTCCACTTCCAGAGAAGGGCAAGACGTACAACAATCCTAAGTCTCGTGATGAGGTTAAGGATGGCGGTACTCTGACTCAGCCAATCAACGAGATTGGTCCACAGTGGAATTACTACCAACTTGCTGGTAATACCTCTTACATGAACATCCTTCACGGTCTTATCAACCCTCGTGACCTGTTCCTTAACAATGCTGATGGTGATAAGTTTGAGCCAAACAAGGATTACATCAAGGAATTCAAGGTAGAGGAGAAGGACGGCAAGCAGGTTGCTACCCTGACCTTCACTGATCAGGCCACCTTCAACGATGGTACCGCTATTGATTGGACCGCAATTCAGACCGCATTCATCACTATGTGTGGTCAGAATAAAAAGTTTGCGGTTTCTTCAACTGATGGTTATGACAAGTATGAGTCTGTTGAGCAGGGTGATACTGCTAAGACCGCTGTTATTACCATGAAGGAGGCAGTCTATCCAATCGAGAGCATCTTGAGCTATGCTCTGCACCCAAAGCTTCAGGATCCAGACTTCTTCAACAATGGTTACAATAATGAGCCACACAACGAGCTTGGTTCTGGTCCTTATATTGTTGATTCTTTCGATGACTCTGCTGTAACCTTCAAGCCAAATCCAAAGTGGTGGGGTGACGCTCCTAAGCTTGATACCCTTGTCTACAAGCAGATGGATACCCAGGCTTCCATTAACGCATTCAAGAACGAAGAGACTGATACTACTGGTACTTCCGTCGCAGGTTCTGCTGAGCTTCTTTCTAACTTCTCCGGTCTTGGTGATAAGGCTCAGATTCGCCGTGGTCTTGGTATGTCTATTGCTGTTATCGAGCTTAACTCTACTCGCGGTGCTCTTCAGGATGTTGCAGTTCGTAAGGCATTCTGCCAGGTCGTTGACCCTGCAACTATCGTTTCCATCGTCTTCCAGGGTGTTAACTGGAAAGAGGATGCACCAGGTTCTATGCTTTGGCCTTACTGGGCAGCTGGCTATGACAACAACCTCCCAGACGATATCAAGAACCTCAAGTCTGTTGACGAGCGCAAGGCTGCTGCAAAGAAGACTCTTGAGGATGCAGGCTATAAACTCAATGGTGATTACTACGAGAAGGACGGTCAGCAGGTAACCTTTAGTTACACACTGTTCGGTGACGGTACTACTGTTAAGAACCGTGCTGCTGCAATCCAGAAGATGTGCAAGGATGCCGGCATCAACCTTACCCTTGATTCTCACCCATCTTCTGAGTTCTCTGATGTTCTTACCTCTGGTTCTTGGGATGTCTGCCTCTTTGGTTGGGTTGGCTCTTCAACTTCTTACAACAACGGTGGTCAGCTCTATGGTTCTGAGTCTGGATCCAACTTTGGTCAGCAGGGCTCCGCAGAGACCGATGAGATGTTTGCAAAGGTTGTCTCTACCAAGGACTTTGATGAGCGCATGAAGCTCATGAATGAGGCTGAGAAGAAGATGATGCAGACTTACGCATATCTTCCTGTCTACACTGGTCCAGACTGCTACGTTGTCAAGAAGGGTCTTGCTAACTTTGGTCCTTCACTCTTCCAGAGCACACCAGCAACCATTGTTGGTTGGCAGAAGTAAGCAAGGGACAAGGCGATCTTCTCGCAAAGTTCTCTTGAGAAAAAGTTTTAAATTTTCTCAGTAAAGTTGCTTGAAGATGTGTTAGTATATCCCTCGCTGCAAAGCAAGTCGGAGTGGCGGAATTGGCAGACGCGCTAGCTTGAGGTGCTAGTGACCTACTAACGGTTGTGCGGGTTCAAGTCCCGCCTCCGACACCACGAAATTTCGGCGGATCTCTTCGGAGGTCCGCCTTTTTCGTATACTTAGGCAATGTGATTTGTTTTTCCTTGTTGGTAAGGAGTGACTGTGGCAGATAACAAGCTGAGTGTAAGGCGTGTTGAGGGAGTTGTCGACGGAACCGTTGCTGCAACTCTGTCTCAGTTGCTGCGCCTGACCAGCGATGCAGTCATTGTTTTTAATATGGAGGGCACGGTTCTTCTCGCCAATGAGGAGGCAGAAAGCCTATTTGCTAAGGAAGACGGCACCATTGCCGGCCTGGATGTTCGCTTTTTGTTTACCCCGGCAAATCAAGAGAACTTACAGAAGCCGTTCTTTGTAGAGTCGTTGCCGTTTGCGATTGATGGCTCAACCTCGATGGTGGCCGCTCCTGCGCAAGATGGCACGTCGCAGGTTTTGAGTGTGCGTGCAGATTATGTGGGTGCGCCTACACAAGCTATTGTTCTGACAGCGTCTAAGCTTCGCGAACTGTCGAGTCCTATGCAAGACGATGAACGAATGGTCTTGGACCTTCGTCGAGCTAATAAGAGGCTCTCAGGAGCGCTTCAGATTGTTTTGGACACGCTTGACTCGGAAGATATGGGTCAGCTTATCGAGCGCGTGTTAGAAGAGCTCTCAGAGACTGTCGAGGCTGATGGTGCGCTTATCTATCTTGCTGAGCAAGACGGGTATCACCTTCATGGTGCAACGGAGTCTTTGAGAAGTGCGTCATTGGATAGAATTCCTCGCTACTTTGCATTTAACAGCTCTCTGGAGCGTTTGACGTTTTATTCCGAGCACGCACTCCGCTTGCATACCATGCCTTTGAACTCAAGCACGCTCAAGCAGGGAAGAGTTAAAAAGCGCAACCTTGTTAACGAAGAAACTCGTGAGGTCATAACCGTTGATGCAAGTCATTTGCCTCCGTTTACCAGCTTTCTTGTGGTTCCTGTGTGGTTTGGTGGCCACATTGTTGCTCTGATTGAGGTGGGCTGGGAGCGTAAGCGTGCGCTTTTGGTTGAAGACGCAAGACTTCTGGACTCCATTGCAAATTACCTCTCGGTGCAGCTTGTAGGCGCGTTGTCGGCCATGAGAACGCAGCGTAGAGACACGCTTCGCGAGGCATTAGCTCGCGTGCGCCAAGGATTGCTTCATAGCGCTGCAGAGGGCGAGAAGATCTCTGGTGAGCGATTACAGCAGGTTATGAGGTCGGTGGGTACCGATCTGAATGCACAGGTTTTCTCGGTAGATTGTTGTGAGGTCACAGGCAACATTACGCTCCATGCGCTTGGCGCTGAGCAAGCGTTTGGCGACGCTCAGGACGGTGCGCAAGACGGCGCGCAGGCCGCAGCGGAGGCCGTCAGCGCGCAGGCTGCGGCGGAGGCCGGCGGCAACCAGATTGCGCTTCCATCGACGGTTGAGGGACTCAAGACAGGAGAGGGCGAGGCGTCAGTCAAAGAGGTTGAGCTGGATTCTGCGTTGAGTCGCGCGCTTGCTGCACAAGGTTTGCCGTGCAAGGGAGCTGTGCTCTTCTTGGGTAAGTTTGCAGGTGAGCAGCATACCTGGCTTTTCTTGCGAGAAGAAAACGCTGAGCCTCTGAGCGACATTGAGCTTGATTTCTTGGACCGCGTGATGCTTCTGGTCCACTCATTGGCTGTTGGAGCTGAAGAGAGTCAGCAAAATAAGCATATCTCCCAGGCGCTGCAGTCGGGCATGAAGAATGAGCTGCAGCAGGTCGAAGGAATCTCTGCCGAGGGAATTTATTCATCCGCAACTGCTGATGCGTTTGTCGGCGGCGATTTTTACAGCATGATTAAGCTGCCTGGTCGTCGCGCGTGCATCATTATGGGTGACGTTTCTGGCAAGGGTATTGAGGCGGCTTCTATTTCGTCCGCAGTTAAAACGGCACTTTCTGCCTACGCGTGGGAGGGAAGAACTCCTGCTCGTATGGTGGCAACGCTGAACGAATTCTTGCTGGGCTTCTCAAGGGTTGAGACGTTTGCGACGCTCTTTGTGGGCATTGTTGACCTTGCCACCTCTTCACTTATGTACTGCTCAGCTGGCCATCCACCAGCGATTTTGGTGTCTGCTCAATCGGGCGACGCCGAGCTTTTGGACGTACAGTCGGGCGTTGTGGGCGCGTTCCACGACATGGAGTACAAAAACGGGTCGATTCGCTTGCACGAGGGTGATATCCTGCTACTTTACACCGACGGAACCACGGAAGCTCGTAGCCCTGAAGGCGCGTTCTTTGGTGAGACCGGCCTGCGCGACATGATTATGAACGAGGTTCCTCGTGGCTTTGATGGCCTGCTCAATAGGTTTTTGAGCACGCTTGACCGCTATACCGGCCGAAGGCTTGATGACGACGTTGCCATGGTTGCCCTGCGTTTTGACGAGCTTGGCGGCGTCGATTCTCGCACGTCTGGTAGCGCTGACTCTGGCGAGAAGAGCAACTAAACGATTTCTCGCCAAGGAGACGATTTTCTCGTCAAAAAATGCAGATATCTGAAATTCTTGTTGCTGCGCGGGAACAAGAAACGTATGTATACGCAGCCAAACATAGCAGTTGTTTCAGTCAATACTGACCTTGACGTGAGGGGAGTCCCGCGCGTGAAGGCTCAGATTGAGCAGCTGATTAACAGTGGTTGCAGAAGAATTGTGCTGAACATGTCGGAGGTTTCGTACATTGATTCCTGCGGCATGGGCTTTATCGTGTGCGCTGTTCGACGCATGAAGACGCTCGGCGGTCTTATGAGCTTGACCAACGTGCAACCGACGGCGTTTAAGGCCTTGGTGCGCATGGGTCTTATCGACTTCATGCCAATAAGTACCTGCGCTGCAAAGTCGCGCGTGACTCCGCTTGCGCCGGGCACGCATCCATCGTTCCAGACAACGTTTAGAGTTGATCCCAATAAAATGTGCGACGCTCGCTCAAGGGCTATCGCGCTGCTGAAGACGCTGCCGTTTACCTCGGACCAAAAGTTTGACATTGAACTTGCAGTAGGTGAGGCTATTGGCAACGCTGTAGATCACGCGTGCGAGAAGGGCGTGCTGACCACGGTCTCCGCGTATCCAGACAGGGTGGTCATTGACGTCTCGGATTGCGGTTGCGGTTTTAGCATCTCCGATGAGGAAGAGCCTCCCGAGACCGGCCAGTTTGCTGAGCGTGGACGCGGCGTTAAGCTGATGCGCCTGCTTATGGACGCCGTGTCTATCCAGGAGAAACCTTCCGGCAACGGTACCATTGTCCGCTTGGTCAAGATGATGCGCTAGGTCGTGCGGGGTGCGTACGCAGGTTGCGTACGCAGGTTGCGAGTGATTTCAACCCGATATCTATTTCGTGTGGATACCGGGTTTCTTGTGCGTAAATGCTGGGAGTAGACGGGGTTTCTCGCCAGGCGGGTAGTACGAGGCAGAGAGCTTCTGGAGTGAGCCTGATTTCTGCAAAGAATCTGTAACTTTTGCCTGAAAACATAAAAGAATCTGTGGATTTGCCTGATTTTGACAAAGAATCGGTGCCTCAAATACAGATTCTTTGCACTTTTCAGGCGGACTTTTCTAGACGTAACTCTGATT
>CAURGZ010000001.1:0-118292 GCA_963524285.1 uncultured Atopobium sp. | reverse complement strand
AGGATTTAGGTCATTAAAAGCTACAACGTTTTCATCCTCATAGAGAAACTCTGTAGGGATTTCTTTGTTAGCAAGCTTACAAAAAATGCAATCAGACATAACCTCTCCTTTACTCGTCTAAATATGCAGTAGAAGGTGCTGCAGTTGTATCAGTAATTGCAGCTCCTGCCTGGGACTCATCAAGTAGGACCTTAACCTTCTGCTCTGCAGTATCAAGCCTTCCACGAAGATCCTTTACCAGCTCAACGCCACGAGCATACAGAGCCAAAGACTCCTCGAGCTCCAAATCTGTGCCCTCAAGCTTACGAACAATCTGCTCAAGCTCAATAGAAGCATCTTTAAAAGTAAGCTCTTCAGTCTTCTTAGTATCCATGTTGTTCCCCTTATCTATGAAAGCTCAATGTCAGAAACAGTTGCCTTAATTGTTCCATCCGTCATTTTGACAAGCAATGAATCTCCAACCGAGGCGTCTTTGGCCGTTTTAATGACAGATCCCTTTTCATCTTGGACATACGCATATCCCCTTGTAAGAACCTTTAGAGGAGAAAGTGCGTCTAATTTTCCTGCAAGCGAAGACAGCAAAGCCTCATGTGGATGGAGCATGGCAGCGCTAGCTCTGGTTAGCCTTTGTGACTCGACAGAAAGCGTCTCTTTCTTTCTTACAAGAAGCGCTGGCAGAGCGTCCATAAGCCTTTGCTCAGTCTGATTAAGGTCTTCTGTTCTTGTTGAAATAATATAAGCAGGGTCTTTCAAACAAGGACGATCTGATAGCTTCTCTAGCTGGTACTGTTTACTTGCTAGAGCATTTTTCATTGCCAAGTTAGAGCGTTGCTCAACAGTAGTTAGGTCCGTCTTATAGAACTGCAAAATCTTTCTTGTTGCATTTCCAAGGCGAGAAATTCTGTTGTTAAACGTAGTTTGTAACTCACTAATAGCGGGAGCCACAGACTCTGCAGCAGCTGTTGGCGTTGAGGTCCTTCTATCAGAAACCATATCTGCGATGGTGGTATCGGGCTCATGACCAATGCCCGTGATAACAGGAACTGGACATGCAGCAATGGCGCGAGCCACTCCCTCATCATTGAAGCACATAAGATCTTCGAATGAGCCACCTCCACGTACCAGCAAGATTGCATCTGGCCGTGTAGTTGCAGCAACCTGGAGAGCTCTCATAATAGTTGCAGGTGCATGAGTACCCTGAACGGCACAGCCAGACACCTCAAGCTCTACAAGAGGGTTTCTGCGCGCAAGCGTACGCTTAACATCATCAATGACGCTACCAGAAAGTGAGGTAACTACACCAATGCGTGTACAAAACTCTGGAATGTAGCGCTTTCTGGAAATATCTGTAAGACCTTCTTTTTCTAGCTTTTTAGCAAGCTGTGCCACCTTTTGGCGAAGGTCTCCTTCTCCAGCAATCTGAATAGTACGCGCATGAAAAGAAAGCTTGCCGCTTGAAGCGTAAATATCAAACTTTCCTGTCATCTGGATTTTCATACCGTCTTGCAACGTAATGCCACTAGCAGCATAAATCTTTGACCAGACAATGACTGCCATAGAACTAACAGGGTCTTTTACGTCAAAGTAACAATGCCCAGACTTGTAGTTTGGACCCCTAAATCCAGAGACCTCTCCAACCACCGTCATAGATGGCATAGAGGCAACTTCATTTTTTGCAAAGAGCACCGCATCAGATACCGAAAGAACAGAATCTTCTTTCTCTTGAATCTGATCCATTACTAGTTCCTGCTTCTGGAAGAACCAAGCAGATATAGAAGCTGGAGTGCAGAAACCATTGCAGCGGCTACGTAAGTAAGAGCAGCGGCAATCAGTACCTTTTTAGCGCCATTGTAGTCAAAGCCTGCAGGAGCGTTTGCCTTCAAAAAGGCCAATCCACGCCTTGAAGCATCAATCTCTACAGGAAGCGTAACTATATGGAATAAAAAGGTAAATGCATACAGCCAAATTGCTAGCACAGTCATGCCTGAAACATTTAGCAAGACACCAGCAATAAAGACATAAATCCATGCTGCGGATGCTAAATTAACAACAGGAACAAGAGCGGAACGAACACGAGATGGCATGTACAGCTTAGCGGTCTGAACAGCATGACCCGCTTCGTGACAAGAAACAGCAACTGAAGCTACGCTACCCTCAGAGAAGTTTGCATCAGAGAGGTGCAGGCAATTGTCACGTGGATCAAAGTTATCGGTGAGCTCACCAGAAATTCTCTTAATGCCAACATTAGCTGCTCCGTTAGTGTCCATCATGGTACGAGCAACTGAAGCGCCGGTGGCATTAAACCCAGAGGGAACTAAAGAATACTTTTTAAATTCATGTTTGATGTACCACTGGGTACCCAATCCGAGCACCAACGAGGCAACTACTAGAACAACGTATGGGATAAACGCACCTGAGTAATACATGTTTTTCTCCTATCTATGTATAAAGATGAGTATACCCAACTCACCGGACAAAAAGTCAGGTTTGCAAGAGTAATTGGTAGCTACTTGTTCTTAAGCTTAGGAGCTGCTTTTACAGTAGCTCCACTCGACCGTTTTTAACTGTTAGACCTACCTCGCCATTGAGCAATCCAACAAGCTGCTTACCTACTAATTGATAGCGCCATCCGGTTTTAAGTCTTGCGTCAGACCTATCCAAAAGCAAATCAGTAAGATCATCTTTATTGGCAATTAACGGAGATGCAATTCCCTCTTTTTCTGAAACAATCCTGATAAGAGCATACATAAGCTCAACAACACCTTCAGAGCCAGCTGAAGGATGAGCGTGATGCTCGATTTTTGGACACTGATCTGCGGGTGTCTTTTGTCCACGCTTAATTGCATCTAGTAGATGCACTACCCCACCTTGAGAAATCTGCTCGGTACCACGAATTTTGCGCAGTCTATCTGGTGTTGTAGGAACACGGCGACAAATCTCAATAATAAGTTCGTCAGAAAGCACCCACTTACGTGGAACATCTCTTTTAGCAGCAGTTTCTTCTCGCCAGGCGCACACCTCTCGAGCAATAGCAAGCTGTCTACGCGTAAGCGAACCAGAACGCTTCAAACGGAGATATGCCTGATAGGGATCTCGACGATACTGCTCAATATTGGTGTGCTGGTCCATCTCTGGCTTTACCCAGCTCAGACGATCAAGCTTAATGAGCTTCTCGACCATTTGATTGTAGATTGCGGGAAGATATCTCACGTCATCCTCGGCATATACCAGCTGCTCTTTATCAAGAGGTCGCTTTGACCAGTCTGTTAAAGACTCAGCCTTAGCAAGCTTAACGTTAGCAAAATTTTCTACCAACCCGGCGTAGCTCACCTGCTGACGCATGCCCAAAAATGCAGCTGCCACCTGCGTATCAAATACAGGAGCGCATGCGCAATCCATTTTTTCTAGCAAAACTTCAAGGTCTTGTGAGCACGCGTGGAAAATCTTGACAATCTGTGGATTTTCCAGGAGCTCTTTAAGCGGAGTTAGGTCATCAATAAGCAAGGGATCAATCGCAGCAATCTCTGAACCTGTGGAAACCTGCACCAGGCAAAGCTTGGGGAAGTAGGTTTTCTCGCGAAGAAACTCCGTATCAACTGCAAGGATATGCGAAGTCTTTGCTCGCTCACAAAATGCGGAAAGTTCTTCTGAGGTTGCTATATACAATGCGTCCATCCAATTGCCGATTAAGTACCTAACGTAAAGCGATACACTCATACGTATCAAAATGATATACCAGCTTGTCGCAAATCTTCGGAGGATATATGAGAACCCTCATCATTCACAATCCTTGCTCGGGTTTTAGCTCTGATGCAATCTTTGAATTTGAGCGTGCTCTTCTGAAGTCTGGCGATGAATGCCTGGTAAAACTCGTCGAGAGCCATTGGCACACAGACGAGGTTCTGAGTTCTGTTCAGCCTGAAGATTTTGACGTAGTGGTGCTTTCGGGCGGCGATGGCACCGTATCTAGCCTGCTCTACGGCCTGAGAGGTTGTCAGACGCCTATTTTGGTCTTCCCTTCTGGAACAGCCAATCTTCTGGCTGCAAGTATCGGAAACGCGCCTGAGCCTAACGCACTAGCGCTGGCCTGCAGAAACCTTCAGACCGCACGTCTTGACCTGGGTGAAATTACCTGGACCACCGTATCGGGAGAAACCCATGTAGCTGGCGTGCCTTTAATGGCTGGTACAGGCCTTGATGCCGAGATTATGCGCTCGGCTATCCCCCACAAGCAAACCTTTGGAGAAGCCGCGTACTTTACGGCAGCCCTCGCCAACCTCATGCCACCAGTTCACGACTTCAAAATTACCGTTGATGGCAAAGTGCATGAGCTTCAAGGCATTGGCTGTCTCATTGCAAACAGCTCTATGATGCAAGCAGGAATTGAATTAGCCCCTGGTAATCGTATGGATGACGGTCTGCTTGAGGTTATTGTCATTGAGACTCACATGACTGCAAAACTGGTACGCCCACTGCTTTCTGGCTTCTTTGATCGCACGGGAGACTCGCTTGGTAGGCCCTACCTCAATAGCTTTAGCGGCAGAGAAATTACCGTTGAATCAACAGCACCTATGCCACTGGAAGTAAATGGCGAGGTCACCTGCCACGACATCTACGCCTATTCTGCTAGGTGTCTTCCTGGCGCGGTAAACGTTGTAGTGGACCACATGAGCCCTTACAGTAAGAAAGCATAGGAGCAGTTAAACAGCATTTTCTGTACTGACAGAGGACGCGTTTTCTTTTCTTTCGTTTTCGTAACATTCAGCCAAAAAGATTGCACGTAATCGTCAGATTAACTAATCTTTTATAAATACATTGCTAAGGTACGCACGCAAATTTCTGATGTGTGCGCACAGTTGATGGGATATTTTTTGGTTGACGTTTCTAAAATTCGCGAGAAGTTCGATGAGCTTTCGACTCCTATTCTGAAGTCCGGAAGACTCTATCAGCTTGCAACTTTTACACAACATGGAACTACCAGCACGCTCGACCACGTTATTGCAGTTGCTTATAGCAGCCTTGCCTTTGCCATGAACGCTGGCATCAAAGTTGACGAGCATGCCCTTGTACGTGGCGCGCTTCTTCATGACTACTACCTCTATGATTGGCACGATCACGAGGCCGCGCCAGACAACTGGCACGGATTTACGCACCCTCGCCATGCACTTGACAATGCCCGTGAGGATTTCCCTGATTTAACCCCTGTTGAGGAAGACATCATCTTGCATCACATGTTTCCTCTGGTTCCTATTCCACCTCATACCAAAGAGGCCTGGATTGTAACAACCTGCGACAAAGCTTGTTCAACTGCAGAAACGCTGACAGGCAATCCATACAAAAAAGAGGGTTTCCGCCCAACGGGTTTCTCGACACCTGAAAGCGATTTTCAAGGCACAACCGACAGTAAGTCAGATGAGTCTAACGACTACACGGATTACGGAAACCTCTCGTGAGCACCATGACTGAGACACTGCGTACGCTCTTTGCACTCGATAAGAATATTGAGCTCTTTGTGCAGCATCTGCCTCAGATGGTCATAATTTTTGCGCTGATTTCTTTTGGTGGTTGGGTATACGAGACCATTTATTGCTCCGTTGTTGAGGGAGAATTTACCAAGCGCGGTTTTCTTTTTGGTCCTACCTGCCCTATTTATGGCATTGGGGCGATTGCGGAATGGCTGGTACTAGGCCAGATTTCTAATCCAATTATTGTCTTTATCATTGGTGCAGTTTTAGCCACCGTTATTGAGTACTCGACCGGCCTCTTTTTGGAGCGTCGCTTTAAAAAGAAGTGGTGGGACTATTCCATGTTTAAGTTTAACTTGCATGGCCGAATTTGTCCCCAGGCCAGCGCGGTGTTTGGTGCGTTTTCTGTTACCTCAGTTTTTGTGCTCGTTCCAACGATGCTTAATATTTTGATGATTTTCTCTAAGCATACTGTCTCTGTTGTGGCGTTTATTGTGGTTACGCTTTATTTTTTGGACACGGTTGCTAGCCTTCTTTGGAATGGGCCTACTACCCATCACAAAGTTGAAGCCGCAGCTCAAGATGCATCAATGAAGGTTGAAGAAGCCGCACAGAATGCTTCGCAAAAAGTAAGCGCTGCAGCGCAAAACGCATCACAGAAAGCAAACGCAGCAGCTCAAAAGGCAAATGCGGCGGCCCAGAATGCAACTCTTATTGCTACCCAAAAGGCTCAACAGGTTTCGCAAAAAGTCCAGGTAACTAAGCAGAAACTTGACGATACCACGCAAAAAGTCAGAGACCGCTTACCAGGTTCGTTCCCATGGGACAACTAGACGGGTTTCTCGGAATATTGTAATACCTCAGCAAACGCTGATTTCGAGTTTGGATTTATATGTACACCATTGAAAGTAGAGTCAGATATAGCGAATGCGATGAGACCGGAAAGCTTTCCCTGGTAGGCGTTATGAACTACCTGCAGGATTGCTCGACGTTCCACTCAGAAGATATTGGCCGCGGCTTTAAACAGCTGACCAGCGAGGGATACGCATGGGTTCTGGCAACGTGGCAAATCCAAGTTGACCGTCTTCCCCAGTTTGGCGAGAAGATCTGCGTAGGTACCTGGTCGTATCAGATGAAGGGTCTTCAAGCATCAAGGTCGTTTATCATCAATGATGCTAGCGGCGCGACTATCGTAAAAGCTGACTCTACCTGGTATTTGATGGATATCAATGAAGGTAAGGCGGCTCGTGTTCCAGAAAGCGAGAGCGTCTACATTACCGGCGAGCCTCGCGTAGATTTGCCACCAACTCCTCGCAAAATTGCACTTGAGGGAAACGCCGTTGATGGTCCAGCCATTCTTGTTTCCCAGCAGCATCTGGATACAAACAAGCACGTTAATAATGCTCAGTACGTGCTCATGGCTGTCGACACGCTTGTGGCCCTTGGCTATTCTCACAAGCTGCGCCGCATTGTGGTGCAGTACAGAAGTCAGGCACGCTTGGGCGACACCATTACTCCCCAGGTATACACCGATGAGACGGGTTTCTCGGTAGTGCTCAAAGATGCCGAGAGTTCCACCGTCTTTGCAACAGTCAGGCTGGAGGGATAATATGGCCGAGGCCAAAACAGTCAATGTAGCTGCAGCTATCTTCTATAAAGACAACAAAATTCTTGCCGCTTGTAGAGCTGATGCGGATAATGCTGGCTTCTGGGAGTTTCCTGGCGGAAAAGTTGAGGCTGGAGAAACCTCAGAGCAGGCGCTGCGTCGAGAAATTCAGGAAGAGCTGCGCTGTAGCGTACAGGCAGCGTTTTTCTATGACGCGGTAGCTTACTCCTACCCCACCTTTGACCTGCATATGGATTGTTATATCTGCACGCTGGGCGAGTCTGAGGAGCCTATCGCGGATCCAGAGATTCACTCGGAGCTTCGATGGCTTGCCCAAAACGAGCTGCTTGACGTGCAATGGCTTCCCGCGGACATTGAGTTCATCAAGCAGCTTGGCACGTTCTGGAACGACATCTTTGCATCGCAGCACCTGTAGGAGCTGCGGGCGCGTGAGCCGCGGGCGCGTGAACCGCTGGCGCGAGCGCTGTGGGCGCGGACAAGCTGTCGTGTGCAGAATACTTTGCAGAGAATGTGGAGTGACAAAAAGAGGGGTTTCTCGCCATGAAATCCTTGGGCGACGACGGGTATCATCAAAGTGTAAGCGTTTGATTGAGGATTGATGGCAAAGAAAGACGACAACCAAGATACCAGGGACAACAGGCATGAATTTGGCGGCGAGGGCCCTGACTTTGACCCAAACGATCCGTCGCAGATGCCTGACGGCTCTCCTTTCCCTGCAGGCTTGCTATTTTTTATAGTTATTATGCTGCTCTCGGGACTGGGACGTTCTTGTGTTGCGGACACTCGTACGAGTACAAGCCCGCTTTTTGGAGACCCCTACAGCGCTTATACTGACAGCAACTGGTAATGTACTTGGAAAAGACTTGCTATACGTACAACTAGCAGGTGTTTATTCCATTTTGAACGGTATTTTGAAGGATTGAATATGAGCAAAGCAGATCGCATTTTTATTGATATGTGCTCCGACATTATTGAAAACGGCACCACCACCGAGGGCGAGAAGGTCCGTCCTACCTGGGAAGATGGTACCTCCGCATACACAATCAAGAAGTTTGGCGTCTGCAATCGCTATGATTTGCGCGAAGAGTTTCCAGCGCTGACGCTTCGTCGCACTGCGCTCAAGAGCGCCATGGACGAGGTTCTGTGGATTTACCAGAAGAAGTCCAACAACGTTAACGACCTTAACTCTCACATCTGGGATTCATGGGCTGATGAGTCTGGTTCCATTGGCAAGGCTTACGGTTATCAGGTTGGACAGGTTTCTCACTACTCCGATGGCGACTATGACCAGATGGATCGCGTGCTCAAGGACCTCAAAGAGAATCCGTTCAGCCGTCGTATTATGACCAACCTGTATACCTTTGCCGATCTTTCTGAGATGAACCTCTACCCTTGCGCATTCAACGCAATTTACAACGTTACTCAGGAGCCAGGTAAGGATAAACCTACGCTTAACCTGCTGCTTGTTCAGCGTAGCCAGGACATTCTAGCTGCTAACAACTGGAATGTTTGTCAATACGCAATCCTGTTGATGATGGTTGCGCAGGTTAGCGGCATGGAGGCCGGCGAACTGGTTCACATGATTGCCGATGCTCACATTTATGATCGTCACGTTGACATTGTTAAAGAATTGATTTCTCGCCCCACCTTTGATGCACCAAAGGTGAGCCTGAACCCTAACATCACCAACTTCTATGACTTCACTACTGACGACCTCATTGTCGAGGATTATCAGCATGGTCCGCAGATCAAGAACATTCCGATTGCGGTTTAGGCGCAGTTGCTGCAGACGCGCCCGAGCAGATACGGCTGGCGTTGCAGGCACGTACGAGCGGATGCGGCTGGCGCGGCTGGCGTTGCAGGCACGCACGAGCAGATGCTCAAGCTAAGATCATCATTTCATTTAAGACGATACTTGCCAGGAGAACCACATGAACGCAATTGTTTCTGTAACACGCGATTGGGGCATCGGATGCGACGGAGATCTTCTCATCCCCAACAAGGCCGACATGAAGTATTTTGTTGAGCACACGCGCGGTTGCACGGTTGTCATGGGCAGAAAGACGCTGGAGAGTTTCCCTGGTGGACCGCTTAAAGGTCGCCGTAACATTGTCATTTCTAGAAATGCTGATTACCAGGTCGAAGGCGTTGAGGTGGTGTCGTCGGCAGAGGAAGCGCTTCGTTTAGTTGCGGATGAAGCTCCCGAGAAGGTCTGGCTTCTTGGTGGAGCTTCAATTTACCGCGCTCTTCTCGACAAGTGCTCTTACGCGTACGTGACGAAGCACGACACCGTGGTCAATGCGGATACGTACTTCCCCAACCTGGACGAAGATCCTGCGTGGGAAGTTTGTAACGAAGAAGATGGCGGCGTGACTCCAGAAGGCATCGCTTTCAAGTTTGTTACCTACAAGCACGTTTAGCTGACATCTTGATTAGTCATATAAGTTTTGTGATGATTGATTAGACTGTTTCATTTGAACTTTAATTTGCTCTGTTATCAAGCCCTCTTTTACCTGCAGGTATGAGAGGGCTTGTCTTGTTTTGACAGAAAAGAAACGGAAGTCTGTCAAGCTGCTGACAGGTTGCTGAAAAGTCCTGCTGTTATATTCGTTACTCATTTTAAGGAGGAACGAATGGATATTATTTTCTCGCATGAAACTGCACTACAAATCTGTGCACAACTTAAGATACGCGGAAATGAAGATGTTTTGTTGCAACGGACAACAAGGGATTTGCGCGCGACGTATTCAGCGTGTTCGACCGAGATATACGATGAAAAGCTTTGTTTTCTAAGGAAAGCATACGGCATTGTCTTAGGAAAAACTACTCATGAACTATTAAGAAACAATTCGAGAACAAGATTTTGCGATGAACGAATATCTCACCAGTTCAAATGCCTTTTGCCGACAGGATCCCTTATTGATTTGGGTCAAAATATCTATTGTGTTGCGCCTCCCCTAGCAGTTTGCTTGCTTTCAAGGAATAAAAGCTCTCTTCATCAAATTGTTCTTGCTAATCTGCTGATGTCTAGTTATGGACATCTCCCAAACGGTGACCTCTGTGAATTTGATACGCCGTTATTGACTACAGACGAGCTCATATCTCTATTGAATGCGCTTGAACCTTATTCTCCTGGATTGCATGTCACACAAAAGAATATGCGCTTTTTCTTTTCTGATGCAGCCTCTCCCATGGAGGTCAAAATGGCAATTAGATCTGCCATGCCATATTGTGAAGGTGGTTTCAATCAAACGCCGATTGCGTTGAACAAATTGTATGTAATAAAAGACCAGATAAATCCGGAGGTTCAACCTAAGGAACGAAGGTTGGATTTACTTTTTGGCAAGATGTCCAAATCAAATTTATCTGGATTGAATTTAGTAGCTATTGAATATAACGGTGCATATCACGATGACTTCTATCAGCAAAGGAAAGACAATCAAAGAACAAATGAGCTGAATTCGGTGAGTATTAAGGAGTACTTTGTGAATGCGGATATCTACAGAAACCAGCTCGCAATGCAAAATATGTTTCTAAGCATTAAAAAGGACTTGGGAGATAGCAATCTGTACCGGATTAGGCGGACGTTACGTCAGTATTCTCATGAGCAATTCATTTTGGTGAATAAACTTGATTCGATATACAGATTTATGAATGAAATGATATATAAAGTTTAACTATCCCTGAATTGCCTTATGTGACAACACAGCAAAGTTAGATAATCTGCAAAATTCGATGCGAATAGCACACCAAATGAAGATATTCTGCATCAAGCACTCATTTTTGAAGCAATGTATAGCCTTTTTTGACAGATTATGTGACATAGGTGTGTTTTGTGATTCTGGGGTCACGGTTTCAATCAAACAGCTCATTGGCTGATCAGACAACGAATTTTGTTAGCTAGAAAAAGAGCCGGTTACCTGGGTTTTAGGTAACCGGCTCTAGTTTTGTGCTTTACGCGCTACGAGTCGGAAGCGGTGAACGCGCTGCGTAGCGGCTGCGACTGTGACGCACGCGAGAATTAGTCCTCGTAGAAGCCTGGCTCGCGACCGTAGTAAGCATCCAGGTAGAGCTCGCGGAGCTCGGAGACAAGTGGGTAGCGTGGGTTTGCGCCAGTGCACTGGTCATCGAATGCCTGCTCAGACATCTCGTCAAGGGTATCGAGGAAGTACTTCTCATCTACGCCGTAGTCCTTGATGGTCTCCTTGACGCCGATGTATGCCTTGAGCTCCTCAATCTTCTTGACGAAGTTCTCAAAGACCTCACGGTCATCCTTGCCGGTAACGCCGCAGAAACGGCCTGCCTCAGCGTAACGTGCGAGGGTGTGTGGATGATCGTATTGTGGGAAGGTTCCCATCTTTGTTGGACGCTCAGCTGCGTTGTAGCGCATAACGCGAGTAAGGATAACTGCGTTTGCCCAACCGTGTGGAATGTGGTGGAAAGCGCCCAGTTTGTGAGCCATAGAGTGGTTGATACCGAGGAATGCATTAGCAAATGCAAGACCACCCAGGCAGGAAGCATTTGCCATGTGATCGCGTGCCTCAACATCGTTTGGATTGTCATAAGCACGTGGCAAGTACTCAAAGACCAGCTTCATGCCGCGAAGAGCCATGCCATCTGTGTAGTCAGATGCCATCATAGAGACAAATGCCTCGAGGCAGTGAGTAAGAACGTCGATACCAGAAGCAGAGGTCAGGCCCTTAGGCTGGCTCATCATGTTGTCGGTATCAACAATTGCCATGTTAGGCAGCAACTCGTAGTCTGCAAGTGGGTACTTAACGCCGTTGTCAGCATCAGTGATGATGGCAAATGGAGTTACCTCGGAACCAGTACCAGAAGAAGTTGGAATAGCAACGAAGAATGCCTTGTTGCCCATCTTAGGATAGTTGTAGACACGCTTACGGATATCCAAGAAGTCCGCCGCCATGTCCTCAAACTTCTCCTCTGGGTTCTCGTACATGGACCACATAATCTTACCTGCGTCCATAGCAGAACCGCCGCCGATTGCGATGATGCAGTCTGGCTCGAAGGAGCGAATGCGAGCTACGCCCTCAAGTGCGCACTGAAGGGTTGGGTCTGGAGCAACATCCCAGAATGAAGAGTGAACAATACCCAGGGAATCCAGGGTCTCCTCGATAGTCTTGGTGAAGCCACTCTTGTAAAGGAACTGGTCTGTGACAATGAAGACGCGCTTCTTGTTATAGACCTCTTTAAGCTCACGGAGAGCAAGAGGCATGCAGCCCCTCTTGAAGTAGACCTTCTCAGGTACACGAAGCCAAAGCATATTCTCTTGCCTCTCTGCAACAGACTTGTAGTTAAGCAGGTGCTGTGGGCCAACATTGCCGGAGACGGAGTTGCCGCCCCAGGTACCGCAGCCAAGGGTTAGGGATGGAGCCATCTTGAAGTTGTAGAGGTCTCCAATACCACCCTGAGAGGAAGGAGTATTGATCAGGATACGGCAGGTTTTCATTGCCTCCTGATGCTTAGCAATCTTCTCTTTCTCGTTAATGTTGACGTAAAGAGAGCTGGTGTGACCATAGCCGCCATCAGCAACAAGACGCTCAGCCTTAGCAATAGCCTCGTCAAAGTTCTTTGCACGATACATACCAAGAACTGGAGAGAGCTTCTCGTGAGCCATCTCTTCTGAAGGTTCAACAGAGGTTACCTCACCAATAAGAACCTTGGTCTTCTCTGGAACCTCAACACCTGCGGTCTTTGCAATAAAGTAAGCAGACTTACCAACAATACCTGCATTAACAGCACCGTTGACAATAACGGTCTTACGGACAGCGTCAAGCTCTTTACCTTCCAGGAAGTAGCAGCCGCGATCAGCGAACTCCTTCTTGACTTGGTCATAAACGCTATCAAGAACGGTAACAGACTGCTCGGAAGCGCAGATCATACCGTTATCGAAGGTCTTGGAGTGAATGATGGAGCTAACAGCAAGCTTGATGTCTGCAGTATCGTCGATGATAACAGGAGTGTTACCAGGACCAACGCCCAAAGCAGGCTTACCGGAAGAGTAAGCTGCGTTAACCATACCTGGGCCACCGGTTGCCAGAATGATGTCAGCATTGCTCATGACAGCTGCAGTCATATCAATGGTAGGAGCTGGTACCCAGTCGATAATACCCTTGGGGCAACCGGCCTTCTCGGCAGCATCGCGAACAATACGAGCGGCAGCAATGGTGCACTCTTTTGCGCGTGGGTGTGGGGAAATGATAATGGCGTTTCTTGTCTTCAGAGCAAGAAGTGTCTTAAAGATTGCGGTAGAAGTTGGGTTAGTAGTTGGAATAACTGCAGCTACGATACCCATTGGCTCGGCTACAACTCGATAACCTGCAGCTGGATCATCCTCTACAACACCACAAGTCTTCATATCCTTGTATTTGTTGTAAATATACTCTGCTGCGTAATGGTTCTTGATAACCTTATCTTCCATTACACCCATGCCAGTTTCTTCAACTGCCATGCGAGCAAGAGGGATACGATTTTTCTCAGCCGCAAGAGCAGCTTCATAGAAAATCTTATCGACCTGCTCTTGAGTGAATGTTGCAAACTCTGCCTGTGCTTCGCGCATCTCTTCGAGGCGCTTGAGCAAAGTATCAACATCCTCAATTTGAGTAGCCTTCTTTGCCATAAAATCCCCTTCTATTTAGGAACATTAATTCAAATTATACCAAGGTCTGCTAAACAAATACTTACCGTTAACCAAGTCTCTCAAAATTTATAATCTGCGTTCTGGCGTCTTCATCAGTTGCTGTAAATCTATGCCATTCACCTGGCGATTCTTTCCACATGTAATCCACATACGGACCAAATCCACCCACCAGCTGCGATGTTGCGCACGCAAAGCTCGGGTCCGTCTTGAGACCCGGATAGCGCACCGCCTCGACGCGCGGATGGCACACCAGGAACGCGGCAACCACCTGCGCCGCGTCGCTTGCCGCGTGGCGAGAAACCCGTGCACTCGCCTGCTCTTCCGCTCCCGTGGCAGAAATCGTCACGTCCTCTGCAGGACACGCTTTTGCTTCAACCGCCTCTGCGACCCACGGTATGCAGCACTTTCGCATGCACACGACAACATATCCCGGCACCCGAGCGTCCTCGGCCACTGTAAGCTCTGCCCCCAAGCGACACGCGGGGCTCAACTCGGCTCCGATCGTACGCACGTCTGCCACCAGCAACTCCCCTGCTGCAGCTCTGCCTTTGATGTCGCACACCTCAACGGGCACGCCAGCAAGCGGCTCCACGACGGTTGCACCGCCCGAAACCAGTGTGGCGAGAAGTTCGTCTACATAGGAAACAGGGACAAGCCGCGCACGGCCTGCCCCTGTCATTTTTACGTATTCAGCTACAACGTCAGTTGCAGTTTGCGTGACAACGTTGGTTGCGGTTTGCGCGACAACGTCAGTTACGGTTTGCGTGACGCCGTCGATTGCGCCGACACTCTTCGTGTCACCTGCGCCATCCTGCACGGCACCGCCCGTAACCCGTACTTTGTCTGAAACCCTATTAACCAACGCGCTCAGCATTCTCTTTGACAACCTGAGCAATGAACTCGTCAAGCTCTGCAACGTGAGTCTCGTTGGAGCGGTCGCGAACAGAAATGTTTCCTGCCTCAACCTCCTGCTCGCCAAGGATGAGCATGTAAGGAACGCGGTCAAGTGAGCGAGCCTCACGAATCTTATAGCCGATCTTCTCGTCACGGTCGTCCACCTTAACGCGAATACCAGCGGCTGCAAGCTTATCGGCAACCTCATGAGCATAAGGGCGAGACTTCTCGGAGACAGGAAGAACCTTAACCTGGCATGGGCTCAGCCAGACCGGGAACTTACCTTCGTAATTCTCGGTCAGAATACCAATGAAGCGCTCAAAAGAACCAAAGCCAGCGCGGTGAATCATGATTGGCTGCTTCTTGGTGCCATCGGAGTCAATGTACTCAAGCTGGAAGTTGTGGGGCAGCTGGAAGTCAAGCTGAATGGTACCGCACTGCCAAGAACGGCCGAGGCAGTCGGTTAGATGGAAGTCAATCTTAGGACCGTAGAAAGCGCCATCACCCTCGTTGACCACGTACTCAATGCCCATAGACTCAAGTGCGTCACGAAGGCCCTGTTCAGCGCGCTCCCAATCCTCATCAGAACCCATGGAATCCTCTGGGCGTGTAGAAAGCTCAACGCGGTATGGGAAGCCAAACTGTGCATAGTAAGCGGTAATGAGGTGAGATGCATCCGTGACCTGCTCAGTAATCTGATCAGGGCGGATAAAGAGGTGTGCGTCGTCCTGAGTAAACTCACGAACACGGAACAGACCGTGCAGAGCACCCTTCATCTCGTAACGGTGATCAAGACCAGCCTCAGCCAGCTTCATAGGAAGATCCCTATAAGAACGTGGCTTGGACTTATAAATTAAGCAAGCACCAGGGCAGTTCATAGGCTTAATAGCAAAGTCCTCTTCATCTACCGTGGTGGTATACATATTCTCTTTGTAGTGATCCCAGTGACCAGAAGTCTCCCAAAGGGAACGCGAGAGGATCAGTGGAGTCTGAACCTCCTGATAACCAAAGCGAGCCTGCATCTCATGCCAGTAATCGGTCAGAGCGTTGCGCAGAGCCATACCGTTTGGAAGCCAGAATGGAGAGCCTGGACCAAAGTCGGACATCATGAAGAGCTCCATCTCGCGACCAATCTTCCTGTGGTCGCGCTTCTCGGCCTCTTCAATCATCTTGAGATACTGAGCAAGCTCATCTTTGGAACCAAACGCAACACCATAAATTCTGGTGAGCATCTTGTTATTCTTATCGGCCTTCCAATACGCACCAGAAATGCTGGTCAGCTTAAAAGCCTTAACACCCTTGGTGTAGAGCATGTGAGGACCAACGCACATGTCAACGTATTCACCCTGCTTGTAGAAGGTGATATGTGCGTCAGGAGCAAGATCGCCAATGTGCTCAACCTTGTAAGACTCGCCGCGCTCCTTCATGTAGGCAACAGCCTCATCACGAGGAAGCTCAAACGTCTCAATCTTGAGGTTCTCTTTGACAATCTTCTTCATCTCAGCCTCAATAGCTGGAAAATCGTCCTCGTTAACCTTGGTGTCTCCAAGATCAACGTCATAGTAGAAACCATTTTCGGTTGCTGGACCATAGGCAAACTGTGCGTGTGGGTACAGACGCTTCAAAGCCTGAGCAAGCAGGTGAGCTGCATCGTGGCGAATAACCTCAAGCTCTTCAGCTGCATCGTTAATCTCGCCAACGTGGCCGTCGTTATATAAAACCTTCATATAAAACCCCTCAGAGGTAGCTACTCATAGAAACAGGCACGGCGCCTACTCTGCTCACGTGGGAGCTTAGGAGCAGACGCCTACATAGTCTCTGTTGTAAAACACCAGATTGCCATCATAAAGAACAAAACCAAACGTTATTGAATGCGAGTGCGGCAGTAAGGGCAAACCTTCCAGTCTGCGTTCAGTGGACGATGGCATGTTGGGCAAACGTTTCTAACCTGCGTATTGCAGATTGGGCACACGATAAAATCGCGGTCGATTGGAGCGGAGCACTTAGGGCAAATGCCGTAGTGAGACAGCTGGTGCTCACGAAGGGCAATATCAAGGTCCTGCTCCTCGCGGTCAATGAGGTAGCTGCTTGGACGCAAAATAACGTATGCAAGCAGACCAACAACAGGAACAACAGAAATGACTGCCCACATCCACCAAGGTTCTGCGCCACGACGCTGAGCATCGCGAATAACGTAGATGATGGAAAGGATATAAAGCATTACGACGCAAATAACCATAAGGTAAATAACCATACGTACCTCAGGTGTAATAATCTGATCAAGAATCTCCTGCATCTGACAGCCCCTTCTGCTGGCTTTTTGTTCTCTCCTAAATCGTACGACAAACCGCCTCAAAAATGAGCGTAATGTCGCAGATAAATTTATTTTACCAAAGCATCACTAAATTGTGCAGCAACCTCGCCAGCAAGTGAAATTGTTCCACAGGCTACAAAGCCCTTCTCGCGCAAGGCGTCCACTGCTTCAGGGACACTTCTATAGACAGCTACCACGTTAGCGCCGCAGGCTTTGTACAGCTCAGCAAGCTCATCTGCATCCATGGCGCGCTCGTTGTCTGTCTGGGTTACCGCCACCTCAGGGAACTCTTTGGCGAGAAGTTCTGCGATGCCCTTAACATCTTTATCTGCAAATACCGCAGTCAAAAGCATAGGACGGTTAGTAACTTCTGGCTCAATTGAGCGGATAGCAGTCAAGAATGTCTCAATTGACTGAGGGTTATGAGCAGCATCGATAAGGACTAAAGGCTTTGGCTGAAGCAGTTGGAACCTACCGGGTGTAGGACACCTGGTTGTGGAGAAAAACGCTTTCTCAGTATCAAGCGGACGTCCAAGAAAATCCTCGGCCAAGCAGGTTGCCAGAGCAATGTTTGCTGCCTGATAGCTTGGTTTAAGTGCAGCAAGATCTTCGTAGGTTGCATGAGGCGTGACAACCGTAAGCTCCAGCGGGAATCCAATGCTCTTAGGCTTTTTGGTAATGAAGAAGTGAGCGTGAGGCAGCTCTGAATGGTCAAATGTCTGACCAGCAGAAACCTCTCCTTCAACGTCTTCTAGCTTGTCAGCTACAAGAAGAGTTGGGACAACGCCTGCAGAAGCTGCCTGGGACAAGAATACGTCTTGGACACTTTGAGGAGTTGTCGTTCCCACGCCAAGAACGCAGGTACGACCAGGCTTGATGATGGCGGCCTTCTCGCCAGCAATAGCCTCAAGGGTTTCGCCTAGGATGCGCGTGTGGTCTAGGCCGACGCCTGTAATGGCAACGGAGGTGATGTTTTGCGCAGCACTTGTTGCGTCCCACCTGCCGCCCATGCCGCACTCAAGCACGCAGGCGTCAATCTCTGCCTCAGCAAAGACAACCAAGGCCGCAACTGTGAGCAGGTCAAACTCGGTGATGTCATAAGGACGCTCGCCCAAGGCGGCTCGCTGAGCATTGACGCGCTCCCCTGCTACTTGAGCAGCTGAAACGCCGTGAGCAAAAGCCGCCTCAGAGACGGGTGTGCCGTTGATCTCCATACGCTCGGTATAGCTGATGAGTTCGGGAGACGTGTACAGAGCGGTCTTGAGACCCTCTCCCTTGAGCAAGGCCGCAGTGTATCTGGAGGTAGACGTTTTGCCGTTGGTACCTGCAATCTGAACGCTCTTGAAGCAGAGGTCAGGATTGCCCAACTCTTTGAGCATGTCTTCCACACTCTCCAACAGGGGCTGAATACCAAACTTCTTTGTATCGTGAAGTACCTTTAAAGACTGCTCGTAGCTCAGTTCAGGCACAGAAAAAGGAACGGAATAGCTCATTGCACAAACCTCTTATAGGCCAAGCAGACGCATAGCCTCTGCACGGGTTTTCTCGTTAGTCTTAAAAATGCCGCGAACCGCAGACGTGGTGGTAAGAGCTCCCGATGCCCTAATGCCACGCATACTCATGCACGTGTGCTCAGCTTCCATAACCACCAAAACGCCCAAGGGATCAAGCTCTTCTACCATGGCGTCTGCAATCTGGCCTGTAAGGCGCTCTTGTACCTGCAGACGGCGAGAATATCCGCTGACGCAGCGAGCAATCTTGGAAAGGCCGGTAATACGGCCATTTTGTGGAATGTAGCAAACGTGCGCCTTGCCCACAAAAGGCAGAATGTGATGCTCGCAGGTAGACGAGAAAGGAATGTCGCGGACAATAACCATCTCTTTATTGCCCTCTTCATGGAACTGTTTACGCAGGTGAGCTGCAGGATCTTCCTGCATACCACCAAAGAGCTCCACGCAAGCACGAGCAACACGGTCTGGTGTATCAAGCAGACCTTCTCGCTCTGGATCCTCGCCAATAGCAAGCAAAAACTCCTTGACCGCGGCTTTTACGCGCTCTTGGTCAAGCTCTTTATAGTTATTTTCCGCTGCCATGAGGCAACCTACCTTTCACTCTTATGCAAGTGTTCTTTGAGCTGCGGCAACAACATGGCGAGCAAGAATTGCCGTTGTCACGCTACCTACACCGCCAGGAACAGGAGTATAAGCGCTCACCAGTGATGCTACCTGCTCTGTATTGACGTCGCCAACAAGCTTTTGAGCTGCTTCATCCCAGTTAATACCTACGTCAATGATGGTTTGCCCAGCTCGTACGTAGTCAGCCCCAATAAGGTGCGCACGACCTGCAGCTACAACCACAACGTCTGCCTGCTTAAGCGTGGAAGCAAGGTCTTTGGTCTTGCTGTGACACACCGTTACTGTAGCGTTTCTGGCGCTTAAAAGTGCAGCTACTGGACGACCAATAACGTTAGAGCGACCAACAACTGCAACAGACGCTCCCTCAAGGGGTACTTGGTAAAAATCGAGAAGCGCAAGAACTGCCTCTGCGGTACAGGGTCCCAGTGCACCAGGAGTTCCACAAAGTGTTGCCAGCAGCATGGAATCAGTTGCGCAATCAACATCTTTTTCTGGTGCTAGATGCTGAAGCGCTTCATGCTCGTCAATTCCAGCAGGAAAAGGACGCATGGGCAGACAACCATGCACCAATGCATCAGCGGAAACCTGGTCAAACGTAGCATTTACCTGCTCTTGTGTGACGTCTTCTGGAAGCTCAATGGTCTCAACTTCAAAGCCTACCTTCTCTGCACGCGTATAAGCCGCGCGCTCATAGGTAAGGTCATCGCTTTTCTGCCCTATACGAACAATAACCAGCCTAGGAGTTACGCCTTGTGCACGAAGTTCCTGAACCTGAGCAGCAAGTTTTTCAGTTATTACTTTAGCAACAGGAGCGCCACGAAGCTCCTGCGACAGAGTCCCTGAGCTCATGTTATGCCTCCTGTCTCAGCTGTGCGCTCACCGCATCACTTACGGCGTCAGCTCGTGATACATAGGTGTCCAGAAGCTTATCTGCCTCATCAAGCAATGTTTGAGCATAGGCCGTATCATGCATGGAGCGCGTGTTTACAAACAACGTGTGAGAAGCTGCAATCAAAGCACCGCGCGCAAGAGCAGCACCGCAACCTACGTCGGATAAAAGCATACGAGATCCCTTGATAAGCATCTCTTCGAGAAGTTCAATGGATTCGCACACTTTTCTCATAACCTTCAGTGGAGGCTGAGCTGCTTCTTTAAGAGCATCCTCAACAATCTCTACGCGCTTTGGATCATCTTTAGACACACTAAACGCGCTGGAAACCAGCAAAAACTGGCGAGAGTCCTCGTCCATAAGCTCCATGAAGTCTTGGCGAAGTGCTCCAGCTCGGGCAATGTATTTTGCAAGATCATCTTCATGCTGAGCATAGGCAGGTTTTCCTTGTGCGTACACACCAGCCATTGAAGCCAAAGACACTGCAAGTGCCCCTACATAAGCGGCAGCACTACCGCCACCAGGAATAGGCTCTTTAGCAGCAAGGTGTTGAGCATAAGAGTCAGCGCTATAGGTTGTAAACGCAACTTCTTCAGGTGAAGAGGGATAAGACATTAGAAAAGACCCACAATTCTTCCATCATCAAGAACATCAATATGCTCTGCAGCAGGAACCTTTGGAAGTCCCGGCATGGTCATAATAGAGCCAGTAAGGCAGACTACAAAGCCAGCACCTGCAGAAACACGAACTTCTCGCACAGTAATCTTAAAGTTTTCTGGAGCACCCAATTTAGTCTGATCGTCAGTAAAAGAGTACTGAGTTTTTGCCATACAAATAGGAAGCTCACCAAAGCCAAGCTCTTCAAGCTGCTGAAGTTGCTTGGCAGCACTTGGAGCAAATTCAACACCATCGGCGTGGTAAATCTTAGTGGCAATGTCGGTAATTTTCTGCTTCAAAGACTCTTTGACATCGTAAGCAAAGGTGAGCTTAGACTCAGTCTGGCAAAGGCGCATGACCTCTTCTGCCAGAGCCTGACCTCCCTTACCGCCTTTTGCCCAAACCTCAGACAGCACTACGTTTACACCACGCTTCTTGCATTCTTCCTCCACCAGAGCAAGTTCTTCAGGAGTGTCTGTTGGGAATGCATTGATGGCAACAACTACAGGAAGACCGTAGACCGTCTGGATGTTGTCAACGTGGCGAAGCAGGTTAGGAATGCCCTCTTTAAGCGCCTCAACGTTTTGCTGGTTAAGGTCTGCTTTGGCAACGCCTCCGTTGTACTTAAGTGCACGAACGGTTGCTACCAGAACAACAGCAGATGGAGCAAGACCTGTAGCTCTACACTTAATGTCCAAGAACTTCTCGGCACCAAGGTCTGCACCAAAGCCTGCCTCGGTAACAACGTAATCAGCAAGACGCAGAGCAGTCTTTGTTGCCTCAACCGTATTGCAACCGTGAGCAATGTTGGCAAAAGGTCCACCGTGAACAAGAGCAGGTGTGTGCTCAAGCGTCTGGACTAAGTTAGGCTGAATAGCATCTTTGAGCAGCGCTGTCATAGCGCCCTCGGCATGGATATCGCTAACGGTTATAGGCTTGCGGTCATAGGTGTAGGCAATAACCATTCTGCCCAGGCGCTCTTTAAGGTCTTTGATGCCGGAAGCAAGGCAGAATACAGCCATGACCTCGGAGGCAACGGTAATATCAAAGCCGTCTTGTCTTGGCATGCCGTCTGCAATGCCGCCAAGACCGTCAACAACATTTCTGAGCTGGCGATCGTTCATATCAACGCAGCGCTTCCACACCACGCGGCGTGGATCAATGTTGAGGCTATTACCCTGCTTGATGTGGTTATCCAGCATGGCGGCGCAGAGGTTGTTTGCAGCGCCGATAGCGTGGAAGTCTCCGGTAAAGTGAAGGTTAATGTCCTCCATAGGAACTACCTGGGCATAGCCGCCACCTGCAGCACCACCCTTGACGCCAAAGACAGGACCCAAAGAAGGCTCTCTAAGGGCCAACATGGCAGACTGTCCCAAGCTGGACAAGGCATCTGCCAGACCAACCGAGGTAGTAGTCTTTCCCTCGCCTGCCGGCGTTGGGTTAATAGCAGTAACCAGCACAAGTTTGCCGCGAAGAGGCTTATCTGCCAGAGCACGTGCATCAAGCTTTGCCTTATAGCGACCATAAGGCTCCAGAAGGTCCTCTGGAATACCCGCACGCTTTGCCACCTCAAAGATGGGAAGCATCTCGGATGATTGAGCAATCTCGATATCGGATTTAACCTCAGACATGTTGTTCCTAACCTAAAGTGGACTGTTTGCACGTACTAAACACAAGATGCGGCTGTTACACCGCATCAAGCTTTACTTATGAGAAGTCAGCAATCTGCTGCTCTAGCTGAGCAACAAGCGTAGTAAGTTCTTCTGCGCGTGCACGTTTCTTCTCGATAACTTCAGGCGCTGCCTTAGCAACAAAGCCCTGGTTAGCAAGGGTACGCTCCACGCCAGAGAGTTCCTTCTTTGCAGACTCAAGGTCTTTCTGAAGACGCTTGGCCTCAGCAGCAAGGTCAACAAGCTCACCAAGAACAACGTACATTTCAAGGCCAGCATCGGTGACAGAAACAGAACCAGCAGGCTTCTGAGGCGCCTCAGCAACCTCAAGCGAGCTTACGCGACCAACGTTCTGGATGAAGGCTGCCTGCTCCTTCAGTGCTGCAACATCCTGTGCTGGAGCTTTAACCACAACAGCAAGATCTGTCTTTGGAGACAGCCTATAACGTGCGCGAGAAGAACGAACAGCAGAAACAACGGTCTTAGCAAGTGAGAAGTTATGCTCAGCTGCCTCGTCAACAAAGTTTGCAAGCTTCTCTGGGTCTGGCCACTCAGAAATCATCAAGAACTCTGCATCGTGACTCAGAAGACCAGATGCAGGAAGGGCATCCCAAACGCTCTCGGTAACAAATGGCATGGCTGGATGTAAAAGCCTCATGCTGACATCCAGGACAAAGACAAGGTTGCGCTGAACCTGCAGGCGCTGATCAGGAGTTCCATCCAGAAGACGGCCCTTGCAGAGCTCGATGTACCAGTCGCAGACATCATTCCAAAAGAAGGACTGAATGTTGCGGGCGTACTCACCAAAGCCATAGGTCTCAAGCTGCTCAGTTGTCTCTGCAACAACCTTTGCAAGGCGCGAGAACATCCATGCATCTTCTGGTGTCTCCGCCTTTGGCATGCCGGCAGTGTAGCCGTCAAGGTTCATCTGAACAAAGCGACTTGCATTCCAAATCTTAGTAACAAATGAACGTGCCTGGTCAGTTCTTGGAGACTCAATAAGCTCACGGGTCTTCTTATCAAGAACAGCATCAAACTTAACGTCCTGGTTGTTAGTGATAAGCGTAAGCAGGTTATAACGCATTGCGTCAGCACCGTACTTAGCAATCAGGTCCATAGGATCAACGCCGTTACCCTTTGACTTGGACATACGGCTGCCGTCCTTAGCCAAAATGGTTGCGTAGATGTAGACATCGTGGAATGGAATCTCTTTGGTAAAGTAGAGCGAGCTCATAATCATGCGAGCAACCCAAAGAGCAATGATGTCTCGAGCGGTTACCAGGACCTGTGTTGGGTGGTGACCCTCAAGCTGTTCAGGATGATTTGGCCAACCCTGTGTAGCAAAAGTCCACAGCTGAGAAGAGAACCAGGTATCCAGAACGTCCTCATCCTGGTGAACATGATGGCCGCCACATTTTGGACAGACATCGGTGTCTTCCATAAGAGCATCCTGCCAGCCACAATCATCGCAGTAGAACACAGGAATGCGGTGACCCCACCAAAGCTGCCTGGAGATGTTCCAGTCACGGAGATTCTCCATCCAAGTGAGGTAGGTCTGAGTCCAACGCTCTGGGTGGAAGGTAACCTGACCGTCTTTGACTACCTGTGCTGCGGGCTCTTTGAGCTTATCAACGGCAACAAACCACTGCTCAGAGAGCCATGGCTCAAGAGTTGTGCCGCAGCGGTAGCAATGCATAACAGAGTGATCAAGGTCTTCAACGTGATCAAGCAGGCCATGCTCTTCAAACCAAGCAACAATAGCCTCACGAGCCTGATCTCTATCAAGACCAGAAAACTCACCGTAGCCGTCAACAACAACAGCGTGCTCATCAAAGATGTTGATCTGCTCAAGGTTATGAGTCTGACCCATAGCAAAGTCATTAGGGTCATGAGCTGGAGTTACCTTAACAAAACCGGTACCAAAGCCGGCATCAACATGCCAGTCAGAGAAAATTGGAATCTCTCGGTCAACAATTGGCAGAATAACGGTCTTTCCAACAAGATCTGCCTTTTCTGGATCTTGAGGAGAAACAGCCACGCCGGTATCGCCTAGCATAGTCTCTGGACGAGTAGTTGCTACGGTAATGTACTCAACGCCATTAACAGGCTCTTTGAGTGGATAACGCAGGTACCAAAGATGGCCCTTCTCGTCAGCATACTCTGCCTCATCGTCAGAGATAGAAGTCTCGCAATGAGGACACCAGTTTACGATACGCTTACCGCGATAAATGAGCTGGTCATGATACCAGTCAACAAAGACCTTACGAACAGCCTGAGTGTACTCAGGAGACATAGTGAACTTCTCGTCATTAAAATCAATGGAGCAGCCCATGCGCTTAATCTGAGAAACAATGGTTCCGCCGTACTCACGCGTCCAATCCCAGCAAGCATCCAGGAACTTCTCGCGACCAATCTCCAGGCGAGAAATGCCCTCTGACTTAAGCTTCTTATCAACCTTAGTCTGAGTTGCAATACCCGCATGGTCAGTTCCAAGAATCCAACGAGTTGAATAACCGCGCATGCGAGAATAACGAATGTAGGTGTCCTGGATGGTGTCATCCATGGCATGACCCATGTGAAGGATGCCAGTAACGTTTGGTGGAGGGATAACTACCGTACGGTCTTCAGTTCCCTTACTACGACCATAGCAATCTGCCTTTATCCACTTTTCAATGAGCTCAGGCTCAGCTGCCTGAGGATCATAATTCTTGGGCATTTCTTCCACAGTAATCTTGCCTTTCATATGCTGACAACATCGTCAAAATTTGCTTCATTTATTCTACTAATAAAAGACAACTTATGGGGTGCTTTCTTACCATTAGTTAAAATTACTATCGGTCTACACTTCTTGAAGCGTAGGTGAAGTAACAAGCTATACTATCTGCAGATACTTTTATGAGGAGCTCTATGTCTGCCACAATTCCTGATGCCACTGCTCGACTTGAACTTGTCCTGGGAAAAGACCGCCTTGGACAGATTCAAAATTCCTGCGTCATGGTCTTAGGGCTTGGTGGCGTTGGTTCAAACTGTGTTCAGGCGCTGGCCAGAGGCGGTGTAGGCTCGTTTGTTTTAGTGGATGCTGATGCAGTAGAAGCATCCAACCTAAACAGACAGGCTATTGCCTATGTGAGCACCATTGGAAAAAGAAAAGTTGACGTTACCAAAGAGATGATTCTGGACATTAATCCAGACGCTCACGTGGTCACACTTGACGCGTTTTTGCTTAAAGACAACGTTGACGAGCAGCTCTCTGCTCTTCCAAAACCAGATGTTGTAGTTGATGCTATCGATACCATTTCTGCCAAATTAGCTGTTGTGGCATGGTGTCAGAAAAACGATATCTACCTCATCTCCAGCATGGGCGGCGGCAATAAAATCCACCCAGAACTCTTAGAAATTACTACGCTTTCAAAAACACATACCGATGCTCTTGCAAGAGTAATGAGAAAAGAGTCCAAAAAGCGCGGCCTTGCCGATTTCCGTGTGCTCTACTCCCCCGAGCCAGCGCGACCAGTTTTTGCACCAGAGGGAGCAACGGGTAAATCTGCCAAACTAGGAACTATGTCCTACTACCCTCCTATTATGGGTCAGATGATTGCCTCAGACGTCATTCTGCATCTTTCAGGGCTTGATCATGAGTAACCTCACATACTTTGATGCACACGTCCATGCCAACCTTATGGACTCCCCGCTCGATGTAGCGAGAAGTTCCCATGACGTCGGATTAGGTTTCTTTACCTGCGGTGTTACCCCTCACGACTACCTAGAACTTGCTCCTCAGCTTACGCAAAATAACATCCGTGTGGGACTTGGAGCACATCCCTGGTACATCTCTGATGGGCGCGTTACTGAAGAAGATATAGAGCTCCTGCTAGAACTGATGGAGCAGACATCTTACCTTGGCGAGATTGGACTAGATTTTTCTTCTCGCTATTGTGTTGATGGGTTGCAAGATTTGCAGGTTAGAACGTTTGCGCAGATCTGCAAGCGCGCCGCAGAGCTTTCACGTAACGACCAGCCACGAGTGCTCTCGATGCACACCGTGAGAAGCGTTGATACGGTGCTAGACATTCTTGAGCAGACAGGAGCCGCTCAAGAATGTGTTCCTATCATCCATTGGTTTAGCGGTAGCTCAGAAGAGCTCCAAAGGGCTATTAAGCTTGGCTGTTGGTTCTCTGTTGGCGAGATGAGCCTTAAGACCAAGCGTGGCCGTGAATACGCTAAGGTCTACCCAAAAGATAAACTCCTTACCGAGACTGACCTTCCCTCCAGTGATCACACAGATATTGACGCACTTGACATTGTGGACAGCCTGAAGCGAGCTCTTCTCGGTCTTAGCGAGGCCCGTGGATGCTCTGTGCAAAGTGAAGTAATGGCAAACGCAGCAGGCGTTTTTGGCGTCTAAGTGTTAAAGTCTTACGTATGAGAAGATTACGTAAAATACCCACACAACGCCTTGTTGGAACAGGCAGGGCGCAACTTTCTAGAGCAATGCTTGCAAGCTCATCCGATGAGCTGGGTCTTGCTCTTAATGACGTTGTGCTTGTATTTGCCTGCAGCGATAACTTTGTGCCGTATTTATCTGTAGCAATTCAGTCCATCATTGAGAATGTCAATCCAGAACGTCGTTACGACATCATTGTTTTGACGCGTGACCTTACTCCTACCAGCATGATTACGCTTACTCGTCAGGCTCAGCTTGTTGATAACGTTCATGTTGGCTTCTTAGATGTTGACGCTGCCCTTGGTGATATTGAGCTTCCTCATCATGGTCACTTTAGACCAGAAACTTACTACAGGCTGCTTGCTCCCTCGCTGCTTCCTAACGTCAATAAAGCCATCTATCTTGACTCTGACCTGGTGGTTAATACCGATATTGCAAAACTCTACGATATCGATGTCACAGGATACTTGGTAGGCGCTACACGCGACGCTGATACTATTGGTCAGATTGATGGCTATGACGCCACAGTTGGCCCCTACCTCAAAAATGAGCTAGGTATGGATGATCCTCACGATTACTTCCAGGCGGGCGTCATTTTGATGAACCTGGAGGAGATTAGAGAGCAAATTTCTCCTGAAGAGTTTCTAAAGGTCTCAACCATGCGTGCATGGCGCTGGCTTGATCAAGATGTTCTTAACAGGTTTGTGAACGGCCATTATCTCCGCATTAATATGAAGTGGAATTACCTGGTAGACTGGCAATTCCTTCGCCGTGATCACATTGTTGCTCAGGCGCCAAAAGACGTGCGAGAAGAATACGAAGAAGCTCGAAAGAATATCTGCATTGCGCATTTTGCAGGACCTGACAACAGACCTTGGCTCTATCCAAACTCAGATCTAGCAGGCCTTTTCTGGTTCTATGCTCGTCGCTCCCCTTATCTTGAGGAGCTCCGCTCACAGCTTGAAGAGTCAAGACGTACGGTAAGAGGTCTTTCTCACCGCGTGCAAAGTGGTGTTCTTTTCCGCGGCTTAATGCCTTTGTTTGATACCGTCTTCCCACCAGGCACCAAAACCCGCACCCAACTTATTACGTCATACAACAAACTTGGTGGCGGCAATTTATAACGCAAAAGGAGGTCTTTCGACCTCCTTTTTTATTGCTATGCAAGTTATTTCTTTTTGCCCTTAATAATTTCTGGGGCGTTTTCTCCACCAACACTTTCTGGAGTAACCACAACCTTGGTGATATCCAAATCTGATGGCAAGTCAAACATGGTCTCTTGCAGCGTAGACTCACAGATTGCACGAAGACCACGAGCACCGGTGCCGCGAGCTAAAGCCTTCTTAGCAATCTCTCTGAGTGAATCCTCAGTAAACTCTAGGTCTACTCCCTCAAGCTCAAACATGCGCTTGTACTGCTTGGTAAGAGCATTCTTTGGATCTGTGAGGATACTCATCAGATCCTCCTCACCTAGCTCACGAGTAGAAGTGATAACAGGAATACGGCCCAAAAGCTCTGGAATCATGCCAAACCTGTGTAGATCCTGAGGCATTACCTTGGCAATGAGCTCAGACTCACCTTCTTTAACATTCTGGGCAACATCAGAGTTAAAGCCAATTCCCTTTTTACCAATACGATCAGCAACAATCTTATCCAGGCCAACAAAAGCACCACCACAGATGAACAAGATATTGGTGGTATCAATGTGAATAAGCTCCTGTTGAGGGTGCTTACGGCCTCCTGTTGGAGGAACACTTGCAACGGTACCCTCAAGAATCTTCAGGAGTGCCTGCTGAACACCCTCACCAGAGACATCACGAGTGATAGAGAGGTTCTCAGCCTTGCGAGCAATCTTATCAATCTCATCGATGTAGACAATGCCTACCTGAGCGCGCTCAACATCGCCATCAGCAGCAGTAATGAGCTTAAGCAGGATATTCTCGACATCTTCACCAACGTAGCCAGCCTCGGTAAGGGTTGTTGCGTCAGCAATAGCAAACGGCACTTCAAGAAAACGAGCAAGCGTCTGAGCAAGCAGTGTTTTACCAGTACCAGTTGGGCCCAGCAGCAAGATGTTGGACTTTGCAATCTCAACATCCTCCTGGCCTTCCTGAGGCTCATCGTTGCCTGAAAGAATACGACGATAGTGGTTATACACCGCAACCGACATAGCACGCTTAGCGTCTTCTTGACCCATTACGTACTGAGATAGCTCATTGTAAATCTCATGCGGAGTTGGCAGGTCTTTGATAACGGGTTCATCAGAGTGAGTCTCAATCTCTGACTCTTCATCAAAGCCAAGGGACTCATCAATCATATCCGAGCAGGTAGAGACGCATTCATCACAAATGCATACACCACCAGGACCCTGGATAAGCTTATTTACCTGCGACCTACTCTTTCCGCAGAAAGAACAGTGCATCTCATCTAATCCGCCAAAAGGCGAGAAGTTCTGGTCTTTAGCCATAACTTAAACCCTCAATACAAGTACAATTATTGGTCGTTACGAGAAGAAATAACGCGGTCTACCAGGCCGTAGTCACAGGCCTCCTGTGCACGAAGATAATTATCGCGCTCGGTGTCTACATTGATCTTCTCGATAGGTTGTCCAGTATAATCCGAAAGCAGCTCATTGATGCGCTGGCGAATCCACTTTGTCTCATCTGCAATAATCTGAATATCGGTCTGCTGACCCTGAACGCCACTGGATGGCTGGTGAATCATAACCATAGAGTTAGGAAGCGCAAGACGCTTACCCTTTGCACCGGCAGCAAGAAGAACAGCTCCCATTGATGCTGCCATACCAACGCAGATGGTAGAAACATCTGGCTTGATGAAGTTCATGGTGTCAAGAATACCCAGGCCTGCATAAACGTCTCCACCAGGAGAGTCAATGTAGAGAGAAATATCCTTGTCTGGATCCTGGCTCTCAAGGTGCAAAAGCTGTGCAATGACCAGGTTTGCAGAATCGCGCGTTACCGGCTCACCCAAGAAAACAATACGATCATTGAGCAGTCTGGAGTAGATGTCATAGCTACGCTCACCACGAGGAGTCTGCTCAATAACATACGGAATAGTTGGAATGTTTGTTGGATAATGCATAATCCTCCTTCAAAGGTCTTTCCTTAGAAACATACCCCGGGAAGCATGTCTCTAACCCGGGGTATGAAAAATTCAAAGTAACTGCAACTTTTGGCGCAGTCTTTCTGGCGAGAAACCCAACCAGCTGCGGACTACTCAGCGTCCTTCTCTGCGTCCTCGTCCTTCTTAGCTGCCTTCTTCTTAGCAGGAGCCTTCTTAGCAGGCTTCTTCTCTGCCTTCTGCTCTTCCTTAGCAGCCTCAGCAATCTCGTCGACAACGGTGACGGTTGCGTTGTCACGCAGCCAGTCAAGAGCCTTAGAACGACGGATGGACTCACGGATTGCAGGAAGACGGCCAGCCTTGCGCCACTCCTCAATTGCAGACTCAACGTTAGGAACACCAGCGCGCTCAAACTCTGCGCGGATGTCTTCCTCAGTTGCCTCAAGCTTAAGCTCTGCAGCCACTGCGTCAAGAGCCAGGGACTGACGTGCGCGCTCCTCAGCCTGAACGCGAAGATCGGAGATGAAGTCATCGGTCTTGATGCCGCGTGCAGCCAGGAACATATCAAGGCTCATACCCTGCTGCTGAAGACCATTCAGGAACTCCTGAGCAATCTCGTTGAAGACCTCGTTCTTGTACTCCTCTGGGACCTCCTCAAGCTGAAGACGCTTGCCCAGAGCCTCAACAACGCGGTCCTCTTTAAGAGTTGGAAGAGAATTCTTCTTGTCGGACTCAATCTCAGACTTAACAGCCTCACGGAGTTTCTCGACCGTGTCATAACCAAAGGTGTTCTTTGCAAGCTCGTCAGTCAGCTCTGGAGTGACGGACTTCTTGTGAGCAACAACCTTGACGTTGATATCGTAATCGTGGGAGTGAACCTCATCGCCGTGAGTGTGGCTGTGAGTCCACTTGACCTCTTTCTCCTCACCTGGCTTCATGCCGATGAGTGCCTCCTCAAGCTCTTTTGGAGCCTGGGTGCCATTAAGGGTAAGAACGCGGTCCTCGCCCTCCATGTGAGCAGCGCCTTCAATGTTCTTAATGTCTACACCAATGGTGTCGCCCTCTTTGACAGCGCGCTTCTCCTTGGTGTTCTCAAACTTAGCCTGGTAAGACAGAAGCTGCTTAATCTGGTGATCAACCTCAGCCTCAGTTGCCTCATTTGGTGGCATGTTGATTGCAGGAGCATCGTAAGAGTCAAGCTTAGCCTCAGGACGAACGTTGAAGACTACCTCGTAGGAGTAATCCTGACCCTCAACAGGAAGGTCTGCGTCCTGGTTATAATCACCACGGCCAACAGGAACAAGGTCAAGCTCCTCAAGAAGCTGTGGCTCTGCTGCGCCGAGAAGATCGTTGGTTGCCTGAGCAAGGACTGCCTCGCGGCCAACAATGCCGTCAATGACAGGACGAGGTGCGCGGCCCTTGCGGAAACCCTGGAAGGAATACTTGTTTGCAATGTCCTTGTAAGCCTGCTTAATGGCAGCGTCTACCTCTGCAGCAGGAACTGTAACCTTGACGGTGAGTTTCTCGTCAACTGGCTTATCTGCGGTAACGGTGATGTTCAACGTTCCTCCAGTGTCTCGTAAAAAATGCTGGCGTACCAGCTCTTAACCAAATTTCTGCATGGTGCGGGCGGAGGGAATCGAACCCCCACGGACTTAGTCCACTAGAACCTAAATCTAGCGCGTCTGCCAGTTCCGCCACGCCCGCATATTTATGCAGCCTTGCAATAATAACAAACTTTTGCGCTCTCCACTAGGAGAACTTCGCATTCTAAACACTTCCCTCACGAAAAAAGACCGGCCTTTTTCAAGACCGGTCTTGTTCAAGTGAATAGCTCATACTCCAAGCACGTTTTAAAGATCTTGCAGAGCAAAGGTCTCTGGCTCACTCTTTCTTGCCGCGGCGAGTGCCTGAATAAGAGCGGTAGCTGCAGACATTGCGGTGACGCAGGTAATGCCCTGGCTGACAGCTTCTGCGCGCATCTTGGTGCCGTCGCTATGAGCCTCATGACCATGAGGTGTATTGATGATAAAGCTGACGGTCTTATCGCGCATAAGGTCAACAACGTTTGGATGACCATCGGAAATGCGATTGACGGTGGTGCAGTCAATTCCAGCCGCACGCAGCGTCTTTGCGGTACCTCCCGTGGTGTAGATGCCGTAGCCAAGGTTCTCCAGAGCCATAGCAACAGGAGCAATGGCGCGCTTATCGCGGTCGCACACACTGATGAAGACGGAGCCCTGCTCAGGTAGCTTGTTCTCAACTGCCTCACGAGTCTTTGCGTATGCTGCTGGGAAGGTGCGGGCAATGCCCATGACCTCGCCGGTAGACTTCATCTCTGGGCCAAGGATTGAGTCAGCACCAGGGAATCTAGACCAAGGCATGACCGCCTCTTTGACCGCGTAGTAATCGACGGTGCGATTTTCGTCTGGAAGCAGACCTTGTGCTCTGAGCTCACTGATCTTCTCGCCAGCCATGATACGAGATGCGTATTTGGCCAGGGAGACGCCAGTTGCCTTAGACGAGAATGGCACGGTTCTAGAAGCGCGAGGGTTGAGCTCAATGACAAAGACGTGCTCGTCGCGAACGGCGTACTGGATGTTCAGGAGACCTCGAATGCCACAGGCAAGTGCCAGCTTTTTGGTGATGGCCCTAATCTGGTCAACAATCTTTTCAGAGAGCGAGAAGGGCGGCCAGCAGCAGGCGGAGTCGCCAGAGTGAATACCGCACTCCTCAATGTGCTCCAGGACGGAGCCCACATAACACTCCTCGGTGTCGCAGAGAGCGTCAACGTCCAGCTCAATGGCGTCCTCGAGGAAGGCGTCTAGGTAGACAGGACGGTCTGGTGTGACGTGCGTCGCGGACTCCATATAGGTGACCAGGTCGGAGTCGTCGTAGACAATGGCCATACCGCGACCACCAAGAACGTAGCTTGGGCGGACAATCAGTGGGTAGCCAATGCGACGCGCAGCGTCGCGAGCTTCGTCCATAGTAGAAGCAACTGCCGATGGTGGGCAGGCAATGTTGAGTCGATCCAGAAGGGCTGCGAAGCGGTCGCGGTCCTCTGCCAGGTCAATTGCCTCTGGCTGAGTGCCCATGATAGGAACGCCGGCATCCTTCAAGGCGCGTGCCAGCTTGATTGGCGTCTGGCCACCAAGGGTGACAATGACGCCTTCTGGCTTCTCAACCTCAATGACATCCATGACATCTTCAAAGGTTAGAGGCTGGAAATACAGGCGATCAGAGGTGTCGTAGTCTGTAGAGACCGTCTCGGGGTTGCAGTTGACCATGACCGTCTCATAACCCTGCTCGCGAAGAGCGTAGGCAGCATGAACACAGCAGTAGTCAAACTCAATACCCTGACCAATACGGTTAGGACCAGCGGAAAGAATCATGACGCGTGGCTTTTCTGCCTCGACGTACTCTGTGGCATTACCCTTCTCGTATGTGACGTAGTGGTACTGCGTGGTTGCACCAAACTCACCTGCGCAGGTATCAACTGTTTTGACCTGCGGACGAACACCCAGCACTTCCCTCACAGCACGGACAACGTCTGTCTTGGTACCGGTAAGGTGCGCAAGTTGCTCATCCGAGAAGCCCAGCTGTTTGGCAGCAAGCATGTTATCGGTGGTAAGGCCGGAAAGACCAAGCTCCTTGATGCGTTTCTCGGCGTTGATGATGCCTGCCATACGATGCAAGTACCATGGATCGATGCCAGTCATATTATGGATGCGCTCAACGCTCCAATTTCTGCGCAGTGCCTCAGCAACGTAGAAAATACGCTCTGGTGTTGGCTTGCTGACAAGCTCATCAAAGTTCTTCTCGTCAAAGACATCGTGGCCGTCTGCGCCCAGACCAGCGCGATCTTGCTCCAGGGAGCGAAGCGCCTTCTGCAGGGCCTCCTCAAAGGTTCTGCCCATGGCCATAGCCTCGCCAACCGACTTCATGCGGGTGGTTAGGACGCGGCTGGTGCCCTTGAACTTGACAAAGGCAAAGCGAGGAACCTTGACCACGCAGTAGTCAATGGAAGGCTCAAAGGCAGCAGGAGTTGCCTTGGTGATGTCATTGGTAATCTCATCCAGCGTGTAGCCAACAGAGAGCAGTGCTGCCATCTTTGCAATGGGGAAGCCAGTTGCCTTGGAAGCCAACGCGGAAGAGCGGCTGACGCGAGGGTTCATCTCAATGACAATGACGCGGCCGTTAGTTGGGTTGACCGCAAACTGAACGTTAGAACCACCGCAGGCAACGCCTACACGCTCGAGAATAGCAATGGAGTAGTCGCGGAGGTTCTGGAGCTCTTCATCGGTAAGCGTCTGAGCTGGAGCAACGGTAATGGAGTCTCCGGTGTGAACACCCATTGGATCGAGGTTCTCGATGGAGCAGACAACAATACCGTTACCTGCGGTATCGCGCATGACCTCCATCTCAATCTCTTTCCAGCCCTCAATGGACTCCTCTACCAGCACCTCATGCTCTGGAGAAAGCAAGAGTCCCTGCTCCACAATCTCTACAAGCTCTTCTGGAGTATGAGCAATGCCGCCGCCTGCGCCACCAAGGGTAAAGCTTGGGCGAATGACCACAGGGTATCCCAGATCAGCAACAATGCGCTGAGCGTCTTCCATGGAGTGAGCGATATCTGCGCGAGCAACCTCCAGGCCAATGTCTTGGACTGCCTCGCTGAAGAGCTCTCGGTCCTCACCAGTGCGGATGGACTCCAGGTTGCAGCCGATGACCTCGATGTTGTACTTGTCAAGAACGCCAGCCTCGCCAAGACTGATAGTACAGTTCAGAGCTGTCTGGCCGCCCATGTTTGGCAGAAGCGCGTCAGGACGCTCGCGCTCAATGACGCGGGTCACCGACTCAACGGTGATTGGCTCAACGTAGGTTCTATCTGCAGTTTCTGGATCGGTCATGATAGTTGCTGGGTTTGAGTTAACCAGAACAACCTCAAAGCCCTCTTTACGAAGGGCACGGCATGCTTGAGTGCCGGAATAGTCAAACTCGCAGGCCTGGCCAATAACAATTGGGCCAGAACCAATGACAAGGATCTTCTTAATATCAGTGCGCTTTGGCATTAGAAGCGCCTCCCCTCACGAACGTCGATGGCAAGATAGTCAGACTGTCCCTCCATCAAACGAGCAAATGCCTTGAACAAATAAGATGAATCGTGAGGTCCTGGGCTTGCCTCAGGGTGATACTGGACGGAAAACGCTGGAATATCCAGGAACTGAATGCCCTCTGGAGTTCCGTCGTTAAGGTTTACGTGTGTGAGTCTGACGCGGCCGAACTCCTTTGTTTGGACAACAGGAGCAATGCGTCTTGCAGACCACTCGCAGAGGTTGTCAAAGTGTTCGGAGATTCCACCAGATTCCTCTGCAATGAGCTTGCCCAGACTTGGGAATACCAAACCATAGTTGTGATTCTGAGCAGTAATCTCAACCTTGCCGGTCAGAAGATTCATAACTGGTTCGTTGCCACCATGGTGTCCAAATTTGAGTTTCTCGATATCTGCACCTGCGACAATGGAGAGCATCTGGTTGCCCAGGCAGATACCAAAGACGGGAACCTTGCCCAGAACGCCGCGAGCGGCCTCCTGCGTAGCGTCAACCTGCTCTGGGTCACCAGGGCCGTTGGAGAAGAAGATGCCGTCTGGGTTGTAGGCTAAGGCTTCCTCTGCAGGTGTGTTCCACGGTACAACCGTGACCTCGCAGCCGTTTGCTGCAAGACCCTGGAGAATGCCGTTCTTCTCGCCACAGTCGTATGCGACAACGTTGAAGCGCTTCTTGGACGTAGCGGGAACCACGTGAGGTGCGTCGACGGAGACGTCGGGGACAAAGTTGTGCTCGGAGATGTTGGGCGACGCCTGGACGCGCGCGAGCAGGTGGGCGGGATCCAGGTCCTCGGTGGAGATAGCTGCCTTCTGTGCGCCATAGTCGCGCAGGTGCATGGTCAGCGCGCGGGTATCGATGCCCTCGATGGCAACGACGCCATTTTCCTGCAGAAACTCTGGAAGGCTCTGCTTGGATGTCCAGTTGCTTGGCTCGTAGCACATGTCGTGGACGACAAAACCACGCAGGTGCAAAACGTCTCGCTGCATGACCGCAGGATCGATGCCGTAGTTGCCTACCTGCGGATAGGTCAGTGTGACAATCTGGCCAGCGTAACTTGGATCGGAGATAATCTCCTGGTAGCCGGTCATAGACGTGTTAAAAACAATCTCGCCGAAGGTCTCTCCGCTAGCACCACAGCACCTCCCCTCGAAGGTTGTTCCGTCTTCGAGAACAAGCAGCGCGCGAGGCTGCGAGGTGGCACTTGCCAGTGGATTCATATACTCTCCGATCTGCGTAGGAGCATGCCGAGCCATAAAAAAGAGCACTCCTTGTGGAGGCTCAACAGCGAACATGCGCACTCAACGCTATGGGCCTTGCCGGTGTCTCGCACCGTCCTTAAAGGTTGGTAGTATTGTAGCGCATAACCAATAAAGGAGATGGCATGTTTCCAGATTTTCTAGAGAATCCCTCAGATGTGGCCGCGCCGCTGCTTTTGGGATGCACTCTGACAAGGATAATTACGCTTAATGGCGAGAAACACAAACTAGTTGCAAGAATTGTGGAGACCGAAGCTTACGACCAAGACGATCCCGCGAGTCATGCGTTTGGTGGTCCTAGCGAGCGCAATGCAGCCATGTTTGGACCTGCGGGTCACCTCTACGTTTACGTTTCGTATGGTATGCATCACTGCTGCAATGTGGTATGCGGTCCTGAGGGCTTTGGCAGCGGTTGCTTGGTACGCGCGGTTGAGCCTCTTGAGGGTGTAGAGGTGATGCGCGAGCTCCGTGAGGCTGGACGCGCGGGTAAAGCGCATACGGGACATGCAGGTAAAGAGCAAGCGGAACGTGCGCGTAAGCACCCGCTCAAGCTGCGCGACCTCACCAACGGGCCAGGTAAGGTGTGCGCTGCACTTGATATTGACAAAGGGCTTTATGGACATGACCTAACAGTTGAGCCGCTTGTGCTGGAATTTGCTCCCCTGCTACCAGGAGAAACAATTGGGAGTTCACCTCGCGTAGGTATCAGCAAAAACATTGATGCTCCAAAGCGCTTTTTCATCGAAGGAAACGCATTTGTTTCACGAGCTTAGGTCATTTCAAGAGCGCAAGACGGGACCAAAATACTATCAATGAGCAACACAAAAAGGACCTTGGGAGACCAAGGTCCTTTTAAATCTTACGTTAAAGCCAACGATGTAGTTAGCTCAAATACGTGCTGCAACAACGGGTTTCTCGCCAAGTGTTATGCGAACTAGCAGACACCCTGCGCCATCATAGCGTTTGCAACCTTGAGGAAACCGGCGATGTTTGCGCCAAAGACCAGGTTGCCGGGGTGGCCATACGTTGCTGCGGCCTCTGAAGCAGCGGTGTAGATGCTCTCCATGATTCCCTGCAACTTGGAGTCTACCTCCTCAAACGTCCAGGAAAGGTGCTCGGCGTTCTGGGACATCTCAAGACCGGAAACAGCTACGCCACCTGCGTTTGCAGCCTTTCCAGGTGCGAAAAAGACGCCGTTTTCGATGAGGTAATTGGTTGCCTCGAGGGTGGTTGGCATGTTAGCACCCTCAACGACGTACTTGGTGCCGTTAGCAACAAGTTTCTGCACGTCAGCAAGCTCGAGCTCGTTCTGAGTTGCGCATGGCATAGCGATGTCACACTTCTGACTCCAAGGACGCTCGCCTGGGAAGAAAGTGGCAGAAGGACGTGCGTCGGCGTACTCCTTGATGCGTGCGCGACGAACCTCCTTGACGTCTTTCAGCAGTTCAACGTCAATGCCCTCAGGGTCATAAACATAACCTGAGGAGTCAGAAACGGTTACCACGGTTGCTCCGAGTTGCTGTGCCTTCTGGGCAGCGTAGGTAGCAACGTTTCCGGAACCAGAGATGCAGACCGTTTTGCCCGCGAGCGCATCGTTCTTCTCGGCAAGCATGTGGGTGAGGAAGTAAACTGCGCCGTAACCAGTAGCCTCAGTACGAGCAAGGGAGCCGCCGAAGGAGAGGCCTTTGCCGGTCAGGACCCCGGTCCACTCATTGCGAAGGCGCTTGTACTGGCCAAACATGTAGCCAATCTCGCGCGCACCAGTGCCAATGTCACCAGCTGGCACGTCGGTGTTTGGACCAATGTGGCGAGCAAGCTCAGTCATAAAGGACTGGCAAAACGCCATAATCTCGCGGTCAGACTTGCCCTTTGGATCGAAGTCAGAGCCGCCTTTGCCGCCGCCCATTGGAAGCGTGGTCAGAGAGTTCTTGAAGATTTGCTCAAAGCCGAGGAACTTCAGGATAGAAAGGTTAACTGTTGGGTGGAGACGAAGGCCGCCCTTGTAAGGTCCAATTGCGGAGTTAAACTCGATACGGTATCCGCGATTAACCTGAACGTTGCCGGCGTCGTCAATCCAAGGGACGCGGAACATAACAATGCGCTCTGGCTCAACAAGACGTTCAAGCAAGGCAGCTTTCTCGAACTCTGGATGAGCATCAAGTGCAGGTTGGATGGTGGTAAGAACTTCTTTTGCTGCCTGGATAAACTCAGGCTGATCTGCGTAACGCTCTTCAAGCTGTGCGATTACCTTAGATGAATAACTCATGAAACCCCTTTCGAAGTGGTTACGAATAGCATAGTCATCCAATGTTTCGATTACATAACAAAATAGAAAAATCTGAGAGACAAAAATTAGTTCAAAAAGATTGCAATTTATTCTTGCTCTTGGGCGATTTGTCACCTATACTTTTCTCTCGGCTCGGGGTGTAGCGCAGCTTGGTAGCGCAACTGCTTTGGGAGCAGTGGGTCGCTGGTTCGAATCCAGTCACCCCGACCATTTTTTCTTTTTGCTTTACCCTTGCGGCGGTAGTTCAATTGGTAGAGCATCAGCCTTCCAAGCTGACTGTTGCGGGTTCGAGTCCCGTCCGCCGCTCCATAAAATTTCCTATTTTAAATTATCCCCTGTTCTAGGCATTATTCTGAATATTTACCCCACCTCTTGTTTCTTCATGGGTGCTAATGTTTTTTTAGACGAGTTAACGATTTTTTCAATGGTTATCTCTGTTTTCACAGACATCTTATTAGCAATTTTTTTCTTTACTTGTCATGATCAACTTTTGATTTATTAATTTGAATATTCTTGCAATAAAATTCATTTCTATGAATACGTAATTTTTGAGCTCAAAATTATGTGCCGAAAAAGGTAAAAAACGCGTTTAGTTGGAAATGAAAATTGAAAAATAGACGTTCTATTCCCAACTAAGACGATTTTTTACCGCCTCAAAAACTTTTATCTGGGCAAACGTCGTATGCAGAAAAATGAAATCTCCAACTAAACGGATTTTTTACCGCTTGAGGATATATTTTGCCTCAAACAGTGTTGATTGCACAAACTGCGCAGGCCAACGTCCAACTAAGCATCTACCTTGCTCTACTTTACCAGCAAAAAAGAAGGCTGTGCGAAGCACAGCCTTCTTTGCACTTGTAATCTATACGCCAGAACTAACGGCGAGCCTTTACAGAGTACGCAAGACCGGAAGCAATAATACCTGCAGCAGCAAGTGCGCTTGCAATGGACATTGCATCGCCAGTATCTGGCAGGTTAGACCTCTTCTTCTTAGGAGTCTTAGGCTTTGGCTCTGGATTAGGATCCGGTGTTGGGGTTGGGGTTGGCGTAGGAGTTATTGGCTTATCAGCTGTAGCAACTTCCGCAGGAACAATGGTCTGATCTGCAGCATTGAATGTTGCAGGAGCTACCGTAAATGGAATCTGATTTGCATTGAGTTCATATCCCTCTGGAGATGCAGTCTCAACCAGGTAATAATCGCCTGGCGTCAGATAGAATTTATCTCCATCCTGATAGATACCCTTAGTCAGTAAATCTGCAGTTGCCGCAGTGTTCTGAACCAGTGTAGTCAGCTCAGTCTTTGTAAGAACATCTCCGGATGTAAAGGTACCGTCTGCACCAGTAGTAAGCCCCTCTTTAACCAATGTGCCATCGGCTTTGTAGAGGCTATACGTTGCACCAGCGACAGGCTTGGAGGCATCATCAGAGTCAGTCTTCACAAGCTTCAAAGGAGAAGGAACTGCACGATACGTGAGGTAATACTGCCTGGTACGGTTTACAGAACCATCTGCGTTGAAGCCAGGGGCCAAAACCGAATTATCACGAGGGCCAGAGTTATACGTACCAATTGCAAGAGATGTTCCCTCTGGAACATCAATATCGTTTGCAATGTAGACGTAAGAATCACCAGGTCCCGCAGACTTAATCTCGTCAACCGACTTGCGAACAGTGGTCAGCAACAGATTAGTTGAAGGATCAGTCTCGAACTTATTACCGCCGGCAACAGAGTCATCTGCAGCAACGCCAGCATACTCGGGCATGTACACAACATGACCCTTTGTGTTGTAACGCGCAGACACCTGACGATCCTCAAATGCTGCGGAGGTTGTATAGGTAGCAGCCAGATCATCAAGACCAAGAACACTTACTGCACCGTTACCATAAATAGGAAGGCCAGCATTTCTTTGCGCAATAGGATCACTTAGACCAAGACCATTAAGCTGCCTGTATGCAAGATCGTCGACATAGTGATACACAGCCGTTGCTGTATCAATGACACGCGCAGGATAACGTTTGGTGTATGCGTGAGTGCCTCCCCAAGATTTCTTAATGCCACCCTGAATTCCCAGTTGATAAGACCTATCAGAAATGTTCAGTGGTGCGGAGAACTCAATGTACTGACGAGCTGTGACTGGTGCAGTAAATACAGCAGCAGGCTCTTCATAAGAAGTGCCGCCCATAATAGACTGACCATTAACCTTGACGGTAAACATCAAATTAGTCTTTGGACCACCACCCGAAAGAGCACCTGTTGCATCCATTGGTTTGTACGTATCAACAGCAGAATGAACAGAAACGGCCACCTTACGCAGGCCATAACCATTTGGATCATTGTGTGGGAAGTTGAGCAGGTTATCCGTATCGCCGAGAAGAACGTAGTAAGCGCGAATTTCTCCGCCTTCAGCAATCATCTGCGCAACGGAATATTTAGTTGGATCCATGTCCAGCTTGAGCGCAGTACCATCGGGCTTTACCCAGTAATAACGAACGATGACACCTGTACGATCTTCTCGCGGCTTAGCCGCCTGAGCGGTAATCTCGGCCTGGATTTCAGCATCAGAAATAAAATCTGGGAACGGGTTGGCAACGGTCTGAGTTCCATCAAGCGGCGCGCCGTCCACATCATCGGAATAAATTGCTGGGTCAGCAGCATATGCCGTGTGTGGAAGAGTAAACGCCAAAATTGCACCCACAAATAGCATAAGAATTGCTAAAACCGTAAAGCGAGAAAATCGAGTGCTTCTAACGCTTCTAACAGAAGTGCTGTTCATACATCCTTCTTCCCTCGTGAAGGGTGAATATTTATATATACCATAGCTCATTTCTTGTCATTTATGCAGATGAGACCAAAACAGATGATATTTTTGCTAATAAAATTGGTAAAGAAACACATCAAGCGGTCTAGACTACTTGACTAGACCGCTTGTTTAGAATGCTTGTTTAACAGCCACTGGTTAAAACAACTGACTCGCTGGTTTGTACTGCGTGTCTTTACTTATCAGGAGTAAGGTGCCAAATCTCATTGTTATATTCGGCAATAGTTCTATCAGATGAGAACGTTCCTGCCATAGCAATATTTACAAGAGACTTCTGGAGCCACGCTCTCCTATCCTCATAATCATCGAACACGTGCTCTTTTGTTGAAATGTATGCTTCCAAATCAAGCAGCGTCATAAACCAGTCTTTTGAGCACAAGTTTTTGTGGAGACGCTCCAGGCGCTCCTCATTTCCAAGAGAAATAAACTCTGGGCTAATTAAGAAATCAACGAGTGGTTTAATCTGGGGTTTCTTATAAAACTCTTTTGCTTTGTAACCTTTGTGCTCATAAAGGCTTACAACCTCATCACTTGAAGCACCAAACGCGTAGATATTCTCCTTGCCTACCAAGTCGGCAATTTCTACATTTGCACCATCAACTGTGCAAACGGTAACAGCGCCGTTAAGCATGAACTTCATGTTGGAAGTTCCAGAAGCCTCCTTGGAAGCCAGTGAAATCTGCTCAGAGATATCTGCTGCTGGAATAACGTGCTCAGCGGCAGTAACGTTGTAATTCTCGATCATTATCACCTGAAGATATGGTGAAACATCTGCATCGTTTGCAATCAAAGACGAGAGAACAAGAATTGCATGAATGATATCTTGAGCAGCCACGTATGCTGGTGCAGCCTTACCACCAAAAATGACAGTAATAGGATGCTTTGGAAGGTGTCCAGACTTAATATCAAAATATTTCCAAATCAAATAAAGCAATAGCATTTGCTGACGCTTATATTCGTGGAAACGCTTCACCTGGACATCAATAATGGAGTCGGCATTAACTTTTGTATCTTGATTGTCCAGCAAAAACTTGCTCATTCTATCTTTGGCTATATGCTTTATCTCTTGCAGCCTATTAAGAACTTCATCGTTATTCTGATACTCTAAAAGTCCCTCGAGATTACCAGTTGTTCTCCAGCTATCTCCTATCAACGCATCAAGATACTCGGCAAGCTCGGGATTACAACCCATGAGCCAGCGACGGAAAGTGATTCCATTAGTTTTGTTAGAGAATTTCTCTGGGTACAAATCAAAGAATGACTTGAGCTCTGTCTCTTCCAAAATCTTAGTATGAAGCGCTGCAACGCCATTGATGCTAAAGCCGTAATGAATGGCAAGGTTAGCCATGTGAACTTTCTTATCAATGATGACTTGTACACTTGGATCAGCGACGGTACTGCGGATACGCTCGTCAAGTTTTTTGATAATTGAAGCAATCTTTGGAGATACTTCCTCGATAAATTTAAGAGGCCACTTTTCAAGAGCTTCTGCCAAAATTGTATGATTTGTATATGCGACAAGTGAAGAAACAATGGCTACAGACTCTTCAAACGAGATATCGTATTTCTCAGTCAAGATACGAATAAGCTCTGGAATTACCATTGTGGGGTGCGTATCGTTAATCTGAATCACAACATAGTCAGCGAGGTCATGAACATTACTGCCGCGCTCAACCGCCTCTTTAACAATCAGCTGTGCAGCATTTGAAACCATAAAATATTGCTGATACACACGAAGAAGCTGACCGTCTTCGTCCGAATCGTCGGGATACAAAAAGAGTGTTAGATTCTTTTTTAAAGCAGTCTTATCAAAATCAATAGCGTCATCAGAAACTAATGATTCGTCGATACTTTGCAGGTCAAACAAACGAAGTCTGTTTTTCTTTGTTCGGCCATATCCCAAAACATCAATTGAATAGAGCTCAGACGTCACCGAGAAATCTCTAAATTCCACGGTAAATGATGTCTTCTCGTCTTCAAGCCACCTATCATCAGCAAGCCAAGCATCTGGAACGGCAGTTTGCTGTCTATCTAAAAACTGCTGATGAAAGAGGCCAAAATGATACTTAAGGCCTACACCATCGCCTGGCAGACCAAGTGTTGACATGGAGTCGATAAAGCATGCTGCCAATCGACCAAGACCACCGTTACCAAGTGAAGGCTCAACTTCAATCTCTTCGATGTCTTCGAGCGAATGGCCTGCTTTAGAAAGCTGCGCTTTTACCTCGTTATAAATTCCCAGATTGATGAGGTTATTTGAAAGCAGCTTGCCAATCAGAAACTCTGCGGAGATGTAATAGAGCCTCTTCTTACCATTATTTAACGGAAGAGCTTCCGACTTACTCTTAACCACTTGAAGCAGTAATTCAAAAACCTGCCTGTCAGTAATTTCAGACAGGGGTTGGTTAAATTGTTGAAGAGATAAAGTGTCTAAGTTCATTACTTCTCCTCTTTGTACACTCTGAAGTACATCTCAGTAATAGTTCTTAAAAAATCTTCTATGTGACGCGTAATGGCTCCTTGCTTCATACGCCAACACCAGTTACCTCCAACAGTGGCTGGAACATTCATACGTGCAGAATCATCTAAGCCGAGAAGATCTTGCATGGTGTGAATACAAGTGTCACTCACAGAAGCTGCAATTCCACGTGAAAGCGCCTCACCAATTGGCTCATCTTTTGAGCGATGAAGGTAAATATCTGCCTGTTCACGCTCTCTATCAGTAGCCTGAGTTTCATACCAACCACGAGCAGTTGGATTATCATGCGTTCCCACATAAGCAATGGAATTTGCAGTGTAATTGTGAGGAAGATCTCTTGAATCATGCTTTCCATCAAATCCGTACTGCAAGATTTTCATTCCTGGGAAACCAGTTTTGTCTCGCATGGCGATAAGCTCTGGTGTAATTAAGCCAAGGTCTTCCGCAATGATTGGAAGCTTACCCAGCTGCTTTTCCAGTTCCTTAAACAGCTCCAAATCTGGCCCTTTAGTCCATTTGCCTTCTGTAGCATTTGCAGCTCCGTAAGGAATCTCCCAATAGGCTTCAAAACCTCTAAAATGATCAATTCTAAGCACATCAAACATCTCAAGATTTGTCTGTACACGCCAAACCCACCATGAATAGTGCGATTTCTTCATATACTCCCAGTTATAAATGGGATTTCCCCAATATTGACCGGTGGAAGAAAATTGATCAGCAGGAGTGCCCGCAACCGTAATAGGTCGTCCTGTTTCATCCGTTTTAAACAGTTCTGGCTGTGCCCACATCTCAACAGAATCGCGCGAGACATAAATGGGAAGATCACCAATTATAAGTACTCCCCTTTTATTGGCATAAGTCTTAACCTTTGCCCATTGAGTAAAGAAGAAATACTGAGTCATCTTGTGATACAAAACTGACTTTTGCAGTTTCTTAATTTCTTTTGCAGTAGTCTCGTTTCTGTGCTGATAAAGTTCTGGCCACTCCCAGTAGGCTTTATGTCCAAACTCTTCCTTTAGAGACATGAACTCCGCATATGGATCAAGCCATTCTGCATGATCATGACAGAACTTCTCAAAATCAGCAGGAACATCTTGCATAAACCTATCAAAGGCACGATTAAGTAAACGACGATGATTTACAAAAAGTGCACCATAATCAACGCAAGTATTGCTAGTCCCAAAAGAAATATCTTCAAAGTCATCTGACTTTAAATATCCAAGTTTCTCAAGATCTTTTAAATCTATATAGTAAGGACTTCCCGCTGCAGCAGAAAAAGACTGATAAGGAGAGTCGCCATAACTTGTGGTAGTAAGAGGCAAAACCTGCCAATACCTTTGTTTTGTCCTGACGAGAAAATCAATAAAATCGTAGGCTTCTTTGCCAAACGTGCCAATCCCATATGAATTTGGAAGAGAAGAAACGGCCAAAAGTACTCCGCTTGCTCGTCCCATAGTTGCCTCTTTCACAAAAAGAGTACTGGCTTATCTTTACAAGATAAGCCAGTACAAAGCTTTAATACTTAACTAGATTATCCTGCGTGTTCTTATCAAAGAGATGAACAGCATTGTCTTCAAATTTAAACCACACTTCATCACCAATTTTGAGGTCTCGTTTTGCAAGTTCAGTTGCTGGAACAATAAGGACAAAATTACCGTCTTCAGTATGAACATGAAGGTGAACAGTAGAGCCCATAAGCTCGCTTACCTCAAGATTGCCCTTGAAAGCGCCAATTCCATTTGGCTCAGTCAAATAAATTTGCTCGGGCCTAATGCCGACAATGACATCTGTTGCTGGCGCAGCAACCCAAGACTGTGCTAACAGATTAGCCATCTCAGGAGAAATTTCAAAAGACATGTTTTCTGTCTCTACATGGAACTCATTGTCCACGCGAATAAGATGCGCATCAAAGAAATTCATTTGAGGCATGCCAATGAAACCAGCAACAAAGAGATTAGCAGGTCTATTAAACACTTCTTGTGGTGTTCCAATTTGCTGAACAAAGCCATCCTTCATAATGACAATGCGGTCACCCAAGGTCATAGCCTCTGTCTGGTCATGTGTAACATAGACAAAGGTTCCATTAACCTTCTGACGAAGCTTAATAATCTCTGTACGCATCTGATTTCTCAGCTTTGCATCAAGATTTGAGAGTGGCTCATCCATCAAGAAAACTTTTGGATCGCGGACAATTGCACGGCCAATTGCAACGCGCTGGCGCTGACCACCAGAAAGTGCCTTTGGCTTACGATCAAGATATGCCGTGATGCCTAATGTTTCTGCAGCTGCACGGACCTTCTCGTCAATTACTTGTGGATCAACCTTCTTAAGCTTAAGGGTGAACGCCATGTTGTCATAAACGGTCATATTTGGATACAGCGCATAGCTTTGGAAAACCATTGCAATGTCTCGGTCTTTTGGTGCGACATCATTAACAAGCTTTCCATCGATATAAAGCTCGCCAGAAGAAATATCTTCTAGACCTGCAATCATACGCAGTGTAGTAGATTTTCCGCAACCCGAAGGGCCAACAAGCACAACAAACTCGTGCTCCTTAATAGTGAGATTGAAATCCTGAACAGCAACAACGCCCTCTTCAGTTACCTCAAGGTTGCTCTTTTTCTGCTCAGTTTTCTTACCAAAGAGAGTCTTGCGCTTTTTCTCATTTGGATAAATCTTTTTTATATTCTTCAAAACGATTTCTGCCATGATAAAACCTTTCAGAAATGCCTACAGCTTGCTGTAATACATTGAGATTTAACCTTTTACAGCACCAGAGACGACACCATCGATGATGTAGCGCTGGCACAGTAAATACATGATGACAATTGGGATAATAACCATCATGATGCAGGCAAACATTGGACCCATCTCAACGCGTCCGTATCCACCTCTAAAGTACTGAATCAGAATTGGGATAGTTTGGAATTTGGTTCTATCCAGAACAAGATATGGAAGCAAATAGTCATTCCAGACCCACATAGTTTCGAGAATACCAACAGAAATATACGTTGGCTTCATAATAGGCAAAACAACATGGAAGAATGTCTGAAGCGGATTGCAGCCATCAATAGTTGCAGCTTCCTCAATCTCAAGTGGAATAGTCTTAACAAATCCAGCAAACATAAATACTGCTAATCCAGCACCAAAGCCCAAGTAAATGAAGCAAATATTGAAAGGAGTATTAAATCCAAGCGTGTTTGCCATATTGGACAGTGTGAACATAAGCATCTGGAACGGTACTACCATCGAGAAGACAAACAGATAATACAGAATATTACTAATGCGATTTTTTACACGGACAATAAACCATGCACACATTGAGCAACAAACCAAAATCAGCGCTACAGATGTGATGGTAATAACTAGAGAATATCCAAAGGCTGCTAAAAAGCCTTGCTTATCCAAAGCAGCAATATAGTTAGCAAAACCCGCAGAGTTCTCTGAAGTTACAAAATCAAACGCCGTGGATGTGGTAATAGTTGTTTCTTCCTTGAATGAATTCATCAAGATCATAACCATTGGATAAATCCATGCAAGAGAAAGGATAGTAAAGAATACAGCTAAAATTTTGTTAATGATCTTATCGCGCTTCATTATTGCTGCACCTCCCTTGACCTGGTGGCTCTTAGCTGAATCATGACAATACAAATAACTAAAATGCAGAAAATAACAGCTTTAGCCTGGCCGATACCCATCCACTTTGCTCCCTGTCGAGCGTAGAAGGTGTTGTAAATATTAAGAGCAAGCATTTCGGTTGCGTGCTTAGGCTCACCTGCAGTAAGTGCCAAGTTCTGGTCAAATAATTTAAAGCCATTTGTAACTGTTAAGAAAAGACAAATAGTAATGGTAGACATAAGGTTTGGAATTTTTACTTTCCAAAGAGTCTGCCAAGCATTTGCTCCATCGACTCGCGCTGCTTCAAGATAATCACTTGGAATAGATTGCAGGCCAGCAATATAAATAATCATCATGTAGCCAACTTGCTGCCATAAGGTAAGAATAATCATTCCCCAAAATCCTGCAATGCTATTAAGCGCAAGAAGCTGCTCGCCTACAATAGAAAGCAAGCAGTTAATCAAAATATTCCAGATGTATCCCAGAACAATGCCACCAATAAGATTGGGCATAAAAAAGACAGTTCTAAATGAATTAGTACCCTTAAGGTCTTTTCTAGTTAGGGCAAGTGCAATTGCAAGCGCCAGCACATTAATAAGAACTGTTGAGACTAAGGCAAACAGTGCGGTATACCAAAAAGCGTTAGCAAACTGTGGGTCAGAAAAAGCTGCTACATAATTATCCAGACCAACTGGCTTGGCGTCACTAATGGTAATAAATTTACAAAACGAGAGATAAAATCCCTGCACAAACGGAATCAAAAAGCCAAACAAAAAAGATAGCGCTGTGGGCAGAACAAATAATGGCCACCACCGCTTCAACATCTTAGCCATAGAGATACCCTCCAATAACAAGAGACGAGAAGAGAGATCTCTCTTCTCGTCTCTCACCAATCAAAGCATTACTAGAAGGGCTACTATGCGTTAGCCTCTTTTTCAGTCTTCCAACCATCAACAAATGCGGACTTAACAGCATCCCAGTCCTCTGTTCCTGCTGCATAGCCCTTAAGTGCACTGGAGAGATTGTTCTTCCACTCCTGAGAAGGAATGTAGATGAAGTCCCAAGCCACGGACTCATTACCCTTCTTTGCATACTCAGCAGCAATGTTTGCAAGGGCGTTCTTAGTTGCCTTTGCATTCTTGAATGGAATGGTGAAGCCCATCTCCTCAGCAATTGCAGTGGTAGCAGTATCAGAAGTTACGCACCAATAGATAAAGTCAAGCGTTGCCTTCTGGGAAGCGTCATCTGCCTTGGAGCTTACGCACCAATAGTTCTCGCCACCAGAGCACATACCCTGCTTCTCTTCACCCTTTACGCCAATATAAATTGGAATCATACCAAGAGCATCGTCGCCAAGCTTCTTAATGTCGTTGTATGCCCAGGTACCGTTCTGGTAGAAGACAGCGTCGCCATTGACAAACTCTGCGACAGCGTCATCACCGGTCTTGCCAGAAAGCTCAGTTGGGCTGCATGTAGCATTGTTGATATAGAGATCAAAAATCTGCTTGTAGTTAGGGAGATACGTTCCCTTAATTTCCTTAGCCTCAGGCTTACCGGTATCCTTGAACTCATAGTACAGAGGAAGATTTGCAAGGTGTGTAGTAAAGCGCCAGTCAGAACTGGAATCAAGACCAGCGCTGGTGAATGCGCCCTTTACGCCAAGCTCTGCTTTGCGAGCCTGAATATCCTCAACGACCTTCTTCAGCGAAGCAAAGTCTTTGATGTCGTCTCCCTTATAGCCAGCCTTCTCAAGTAGCTTCTTGTTGTAGATAATGCCGTAGTCTTCCTCTACATAGTCAACACCGTAGACAACGCCATCCTCCTGAAGTTTAAGAGCGTCATTGGTGAGCTCATCCAGAATCTTGGCACCCTTTAGGTCAATACAGTAATCCTTTACACCAATAAGACCAGAAGGACCATTTGTCTGGAACAGTGTTGGAGCTACAGAAGCGTCCTTGTTAATCTCAGACTGGAATGTCTGTGCATAGGTATCAGAAGCAGCAGTTACTACCTTTACAGGAACCTTTGTTTCCTCAGTATACTTAGCTGCAAGATCTTTCCACTGCTGATCAGCCTCAGGCTTGAAGTTCAGGAAATAAACTGAACCGTTTGCAGAATCAGACCCTCCCTGCTTTTTGTCGTTATTTCCTCCACAAGCAACAAGACCCAGTGAGCAAAGAGCTGATGCACTTAAGGTGACAAACTGCCTACGATTGATACCGGACATAAGACTCCTCCTTAGAGAGTGCTCCTAACCCTTTGCTAGGTTGCATCTCTTCTCATGATTTTCATAAGCTATGCTTTGATACAAGTTCAAAGCAATTTTGCTTATGTCTACAAAATAAAAGTATATTAGTATTAACGAGTTGTTTAAACAACTCACTTCCGAGCGGTATGAAATTATCGGTAAATGGTATGAAAGGAATCATTTTATGTAACTTTCATTTTATAAAGCTACTATCTAATCAAGAGCAACTTGAACATGCAACTCCAACCTTCAACAGCACGTTAAGGAAAAAATATGCCAAGCGCACGGTTTAATACGATTTATCATGATTTAAAAAATAAGATCTTAGACGGGACATATGCGTATGAGTCCTATTTACCAACCGAGATGGAGCTTACTAAGATATATTCCTGCTCCAGAAACACCGTTCGACGTGCGCTCACACTTCTGTCCGATGAAGCCTTTCTTCAGCCTATTCACGGTAGAGGCGTACGCGTTATTTGGCAGAAAAAGCCAAGTGAGGTTATTGGCTCATTAGAAGGGCTTGAGTCCTTTCAAGAATATGCCCACAGAAACAATCTTGTACCTGAAACAAATGTCATTGTCTTTGAGCACGTTCCTTGCACAGACAGCATTTCTCATCAAACTGGTTTTAAAGCAGGAGAAGAACTTATCCACATTGTTCGAATCCGTAAACTCGACGGATCTTCTCGCCAGATAGACAACGACTACCTTTTAGCATCTGCCGTTGGAAATCTAACCATTGCTGATGCATCAACGTCTATTTATGCATACCTAGAAAACACGCTTCATATGAAAATTCTAAAGAGCAAAAGAACAATCAGTGTTGAACTGGCAACTGAAGAAGACCAGCAACATTTAGAGCTTGGAGATTTTAACTGCGTTGCAGTGGTGGAAAGCCATTCATTCAACTCAAAAGGCGTTATGTTTGGCTTCACACAAACTCGTAGTCATCCAGAAACGTTCTGCTACAAGGTTATTTCAAAAAGATAATCTGCGGTTAAATGTGCAGAATAAATTTCTTCTCTAGTTTGTGGAAAACGGTATAGCCAATTACGAGGGCAAGAACTGCAGAAACAAGGCAGCCTAAAATGGTGCTTGTTGCAGGAAACTTCTGGAAAAGAAGGCAATCTCTAATAAATGTTACAAAGTGGAACATTGGATTAAAGCGCTCAATCTGAAGCATCCAAGGCGACATGATATTAACGGAGTAAAAGAGCGGTGTACCATACATCCAAGCAGTGGTTACAACGCTCCACAGGTGGATAACGTCTCTAAAGAAGACTGCAAGGGCCGAGAGAAGCATTGCAAGACCGATGCAAAAACAAGCCAGAAGAAGCAAAGCAACAGGTGTGAGCAATGAATAAATTGTCAGCGGAATGCGGAAGACAAGCATAACAATGCCAACAGCAATGAGCGAGAAAAGATAGTTTACAACCGCAAAAAGCACCTTCTGAACAGGGAAAACAACGCGATTGATGCGAACCTTCTTAAGCAAGCTAGATGCATCAATAATTGAGCGCATTCCCATAGTGGTTGCATCGTTCATCAGCTGAAACGCTGTGTTACCCAGAATAAGATACAAAGGATAGTTCACAACATCCTCGGCGCGGTTGCCTAAAAAAGTAGAAAAGACAACTGCCATAACGGTCATCATCAAAAGTGGGTTCAAAACTGACCAAACAACGCCCAAAATGGAACGGCGATATTTAAGCTTGAAGTCTTTACTTACCAGCTGACGCAAAATAAACTGGTCACGCTGATGTGTTGGATACCATGCATCTCGAGCAGAAACAGCAACAAGACTTGCACTTGCACTATTAGTATTTGCAGAAACAACGCTTGTGTCCTGCGCATTATTAGTTTGTGTTGAAGACTCGCTCACGCGCTATCCTTTTCTACCGATTTCTGTATGGTTTATCCTAGCACAGACAGACAAAGCCGTTTAAACTTGAAACGTTGTTGAACTGTTTTCTCCACTATTTTATTTGGATATGTGGTGACAAGACTATTTAGTAACAGCGCGCTCAACAACAGCGCTTGTAGAAATGGTGCAAAATGTCTCAATCCCCTCTTGGACGCACGCTTATCATTGCTAATCCAGCAGCTCATAGCGGTAAAGGTGCTGCTGGTGCAGAGTTTGCTCGCCACTTTTTAACCAGCTATTCTGCTGCAACGGACGGTTACGAGCTCAAGCTCACCACAGCTATGGGAGATGCTCGTGTCATGGCCGCAGAAGCTGCGGACTTTGATACGGTTGTCGCACTTGGCGGAGATGGTGTCATCCACGAGGTGGTCAACGGCCTCATGACCTTATCGCCAGAGGTGCGTCCAGCGCTTGGCATTATCCCTATGGGCTCGGGAAACGATTACGCACGCACCTTGGGCATGAAAATTAACGACCCCGAAGGTGCGTTTGCACAGCTGGTCCGCGGAAAAGTCAAACAGCTAGAAATTGGTCGCATCAACGACGTCTACTTCATGGAGACCATGTCGTTTGGACTTGATGCAGCTATTGCAGCCGACACCACAAAGCGCCGCGCGAACAACTCCTCTACCGAGGGCGAGGCGCTCTTCTTAACCTCAGGTCTCAAGTTTATGGCTGCAGGTAGCAAGGGTTACCCTTGCACCGTCTCGTTTGATGGCGAGAAGGACATTGATCTTCAAGCGCTTATCATGGCCTTCCAGATTGGCCCTACGTATGGCGGCGGCTTTAAGGTCTGTCCGCATGCGCAGCCTGACGATGGCCTTCTTACCGTCTGCTACAACACTAAAGTGCCTATCATTCCTCACCTGCTGGCTCTGTTTGGCCTGGCAAGAGCTGGTAAACACGTCAACTCCCGCATCATTAAGGAGCGTCACCTCAAGCAAGCAGTGATAACTTTCCACAAGCCTGTCCCTATTCAGGTAGACGGAGAAGAGCTCCCTTTTGCAGAACAGTTTGTCATTGAGGTTATTCCCGCTGCGCTTTCCGTGATTGTTCCCTAGCGCACAGAGCGACTCCTGCACCGTAGGTCGCGCTTCGAAGCTCGGGCTTTGCTGGTTGCGCATTGCGAGAAGATCGATCTTCTCGCCAAAAAGGTTAGCGTTAAAGAAACAGGGGCACCTGCCAGCGCAGATGCCCCTGAATTTGTATCGTGTAAGCTAAGACTTTACGACTAGAACTTAGCGAGCTTCACGCTCAAGCAGAGCCTTAACCTCAGCTGCGGTATCAAGTTCCATGACGCGAGCGGTAAGCTCGTCTGCCTCAGCCTTTGTCCAAGCAGCAATGGTCTTGCGGGTGCGCAAGACAGATGGTGCAGAAACGGAGAACTCGTCCAGACCAAAAGAAAGAAGGACTGGGATGAGCAGTGGATCTGCAGCTGCCTCGCCGCACATACCAACCATAATCTTCTCCTTGTTGCCCTCGCCGATGAGGAACTTGAGGGAACGGAGAACGGATGGCTGGTAGACCTCGTAGAGGTAGGCAACGCGATCATTGCCGCGGTCAGCGCACATGGTGTAACCAATAAGATCGTTGGTACCAATAGAGAAGAAGTCGCACTCACGAGCCAGCTTATCTGCAATCAGAGATGCAGATGGAGTCTCGATCATGGTGCCGACCTCAATGTCCTTGTTGTAAGCTACGCCCTCAGCGTCAAGCTCACGCTTGCACTCCTCAACAAGAGCCCTAGCCTCACGGACCTCGTCAACAGTAGTAACAAGAGGAAGCATAATCTTGATATCGCCAAATGCGGATGCGCGGAGAAGAGCGCGGAGCTGAACCTTGTACTGCTCAGCATTGTTGAGGCAGTAACGGATAGCGCGGAAGCCCATGAATGGGTTCTCCTCAGCCTTCATGTTGAGGTAAGGAATCTCCTTATCGCCACCAACATCAAGGGTACGGATGATGACAGGCTTATCCTTCATGCGCAGAGCAACCTTCTGGTAAGCAGCAAACTGCTCTTCCTCGCTTGGAAGCTCCTTTGCGTCCATGAACAGGAATTCGGAGCGGAACAGACCAATGCCCTCAGCGTCAGCGTCAACTGCGCCGTTAGCGTCATCTGGATTACCGATGTTAGCAACAAGCAGAACCTTGATACCGTCAGCAGATACGGTCTCCTTGCCGCGATAAGCCTCAAGAGCAGCCTTCTCTGCAGCATAAGCCTCAGCCTGAGCCTTGTACTCAGCAAGCTCAGCCTCAGAAGGATTAACAACAACCTTGCCGTTAGTGCCGTCGACAACAATAGCGTTGCCAGTTGCAACCTCAGAAGTGATGTTAGGAACAGAAAGAACTGCAGGAATCTCAAGAGCACGAGCAATGATTGCGGAGTGAGAAGTACGACCACCAGTCTCGGTAACAATACCTGCTACGTGGTCCTTATCGATGTCTGCAGTCATAGAAGGAGTCAGCTCGTGGCAGACAATGACGGAGTTCTCTGGAAGTGTGGAGAGGTCAACAACCTCTTTGCCAAGCAGGTCAGCGAGAAGACCGGTCTTGACGTCAGCAACGTCTGCTGCGCGCTCACGGAAGAGCTCATCCTCCATGCCAAGGAACATGTTGTAGTACATGTCGTAGGCGTCGCTTACAGCCTGCTCAACGCAGGTGCCGCCATCAATAGCACCGTTAACAGCCTCTTTAATGCCCTCATCCTCAGCAAACTCAATGTGGGCACCCATAATAGCAGCGGCTTCCTCGCCCACTGTCTTGGTCATGCGCTCAATCTGTGCGTTAGTCTGTGCGATGAACTTAGTTACGGCCTCTGCGTAACGAGCCTTCTCTGCGGCTGTGTCTTCAACAGTGTGTGGAGTAAAAGTAAGATCTGGATCTACGGCAACCTGAGCAGTACCGATGCCGATTCCATTGGACGCATTGACTCCCTCAAACATACTTGCTCCTATCATTGTCCGCGAAGCGGTGTATTTAGTTCTGCAAGCCTATCCACACAGGACAATAGTCGCAGAAACAAACCTGTCTTTTTACAGAGTAACATTTTTTTGACCTGTTACGTTGTGAGTATCTTTAAATAAATTTCAATAAAAAACACTTGGCGAGAAAATCTTTCTTGCCAAGTGTTTGTGCGTTCATGATAGTAAGGACGCTCTGTTTACTCCACGCGGAAAGAGCGCACCATCTGAGGGTTTCTCGCCAAAAGAACTATGCGTTCTAGCTGCGATTACTACTCAGAATCTGCAAGCCAAGAAGACTTGCCTTCGCGGCTCTCCTCTTTCTGGCGAGCAAGCTGAATCTCTTCTGCGATAGAAGCAGGCATTTCTCGGCCCATCTTCTTGTAAAGAGCGGTGACAACGCGATCAATGGTTGCGCGCTTTGCGATTCCTCGACTTGCTGCAGTTGCAGTACCGCAAGCTGAAGCGTAAATAAGCGCGGTGTCGTAATCGTAGCCAGCAGTAGTCTTTGCAAGGAAGCCTGCGACCATAGAGTCACCAGCGCCAGTTGCGTTAACCAGGCGAATCTTAGCGGTTGGAACAATGTGCTCGGTTCCGTACTCGTCCAGAAGCAGAGAACCTGCACCACCACAAGAAACGATAACGTTGCGAGCGCCGCCATCCTGGAGCTTCTTTGCAAATGGAATGCACTCTTCTGGGGTCTCTGGATTGGCATCAAAGATACGGCCAACCTCGTGGTTGTTAGGCTTGATCAGGAATGGCTGAGCCTTGATAGCCTCCATAAGCAGCTGACCAGGAGCATCAACAACAAACTGAATACCGCGACCAGCAAGCTGAGCCATAAGGCGAGTGTAGATATCCTCTGGAAGCGAGCTTGGAATAGAACCGGTAAGAACCAGGGTGTCACCTGCGCCAACAACATCCATGCGCTCCAGCAGCTCATCAACCTTTTTCTCTGGAATGCGTGGACCATTGCCGTTGACCATGGTCATAACAATGCCGTTAAGCTTGACATTAATACGAGTAAAGCCAGAATCCAGCTTGACAAAGTTACTTGGAATTCCCTGACGCTGCAGGTCACTGAGCAAGTATTCACCAGTAAAGCCACCAACAATACCCATGGCAACGGTGACTTTATCAAGCTCATTTAAGAGTGTGGAGACGTTAATACCATTACCACCGCAGTGCAACTCTTCTGAGGAGGAACGGTTAGTAAAGCCCATGTCCAATGTGTTTGGATGCATGACATAGTCAAGCGCGGGATTAAGCGTCATTGTGTAAATCACGGCGAGTCCTCCGAACTACAATAAAATCATGGAGACTTCAGTATGACGCAATCGCTCTCAACAAACAATTAGAAACTAGCGACTCACAAAAAAATAAAACCCCGACGCATGCCGGGGTTTGAAATTCAAATGGTGGATCGTCAGGGGTTCGAACCCTGGACCTTGGGATTAAGAGTCCCCTGCTCTACCAGCTGAGCTAACGATCCAATTAACGTTTCGAATGGGGTGGGAAAAGGGGCTCGAACCCTCGACCTACGGAGCCACAGTCCGTCGCTCTGCCAACTGAGCTACTCCCACCATTTGGCCACCTCATGAAACGCAGCTAAATCATTATTACAGAATCAGAAAAAGATGCAAGCGAGAAACGCAGATTTTTCAAACTCTTTTTTGATTTTCTTAGAAATCTGCCGGAGCAACGGGTTTCTCGCCAAACACAATGCGGAGAAGAACGAGCTTCTCCGCATCTAACTGAATGCGCTATACGAGCAGGTATATGGTGGTATGGCAGTGGTACGGTGTCAAGAAACCGCAATCAATCCGCTTAAAGCCGCAGACTGTGTCTAGAAACCGTGAGCCGTAAGTGCTGCATCCAGGCGATCCAGCGCTTCTTCAATCTCGACACGAGGGGCTGCCAAATTCCAACGCTTGAAGCCCTGGGCAGCCTCGCCAAAGAAGACTCCGTCGGTGAAGAAAATCTGGGCCTCAAACTGCAACAGGTGGTCGAGCTCTTCTGGAGTAAGGCCAAGGTCCCTGAAGTCGAGCCACTGGAGGTAGGTTCCCGTGATTGGTGCAAGCTTCACCCGAGGGTGCTTGGTAGCGAAGAAGTCCAGGACCAATTTCTGGTTATCGTCAACAGCCTTGATGCATGCGTCCAGCCATGCCCCACCCTTGCTATAAGCCAGCTCACAAGCCTTGAAGCTGATTGGATTGCATGAGGTGGTCTCTCGGGCCTGCAGGCGCATCTCGAGGCGGCTGCGCAATTCTGGATTGCTCACGATGATGTTGCTGAACTGCGTGCCAGCCAGGTTGAAACTCTTTGAAGCGCTTGTGCAGGTAATGGTACGCCCTGCGACTTCATCGGAAATTGTTTCAAAGACGGTATGCGTAGAGCCTGGCATGATGAGGTCGTGATGAATCTCGTCAGCGACCACGATGAGGTTGTGCTTAACCGCAATCTCTGCGATGCGCGTGAGCTCTTCTTTGGTCCACACGCGACCGCTTGGATTGTGAGGTGAACACAGGATGACCATGGTGTTCTTTGGCTCGGCGGCAAGTTTCTCAAGCAGGTCAAAGTCAATGTCGTAGTGAGGACCCTCTGACAGGACAAGCGGGCACTCTACCAGCGCACGGTTATTCTCCTCAACTGCCATGTAGAACGGATGGTAGACAGGAGTAAACAGGATGACACCCTCGTCTGGCTGGGTGAACTCGGCAACAGATGCAAAGAGCGCAGGCACCACACCTGAAGAGTTGAGCAGCCACTCTGGTTTTACATCCCAGTTGTGGCGGGTCTTCATCCACTTGCACACAGCTTGCTTCATCTGATTGGTTGGCACGGAATAGCCAAGGATTGCGTCATTGATGTATTCCTTGAGGCCCTCAACAATCTCTGGGGCCGTGTGATACTCCATATCAGCAACAGAAAAAGGTGGAATACCAGGAGCTACATCAGGATTAACGTCATACATGACGTTCCATTTTCTAGAACCAGTGCCAGCGCGATCAACGCGTGATTCAAAATCGTAAGACATAGTGTCTCCATTCACGTAAGCCTGTAATCAGTGTAGCTGCTTTTAGTGTAGCTACTTTTCTTTTCCTTTGTCATTCTTCTGATAAGAAAATCTTTGATGGCGCGACGTATTTGCAATCCTTATTGCTATAATGAACGACGCTATATGTCTCCTTAGCTCAGCTGGATAGAGCGTCGGTCTTCTAAACCGCAGGTCGCGCGTTCGAATCGCGCAGGAGGCACCAGAAACTCCAGGTAGATGGCTTGCCGTCTACCTTTTTTGTTAAAATTTTTATCGGCTGCCTCCATTTTGCCTCCAAACTGTATGGCTACTGTAAAAGTAGAATACCTGTTCGAATAAAAGTTTTAACTATTAGATAGGCGATTTTTGTATAAACACTTGCCAATATGCAGGAAAACTAATCAAGAAATTGATATATCAAATTAGAGGTGCTGTTTTGGGTAAAAAATCCGTTTAGTTGGAGTTTATTTTTGGACTTCGAAATTTTGTCACTTACGTTTTCCCAGTTCAGAAATTTTGTACTAATTTCCACAATTTTGTCCACGTAAAATTGCTGGTAGATGGCTTGCATAGAAACTAAGCATTTTTGGATACTCCAACTAAACGCATTTTTTACCACTTTGCCGCCGAATGGCACTCTATCGCTGAAAAATTTCACTCGGACGCACAAAAATACCCGTTCGATTCCATGAAATAGAATCGAACGGGTACTTGGTCAACGAAAATGATGCGAGCGTGGCTGCACGCCAGAGATTACAGCAGGTACTCTGCAATCTGGACAGCGTTTGTTGCAGCACCCTTCCTAATCTGGTCTCCGCAGCAGAAGAATGTCAGCGAATGAGTATCTTTATCAGCGGAAAGATCCTCGCGAATACGACCAACATAGATAAGGTCCTGGTCAGAAGTATCAAGAGGCATTGGGTACTGAAGCTCTGCTGGGTTGTCCACGACCTTGATTCCTGGAGCATCCTCAAGAATTGCGCGAGCCTCATCTGGACTCAAAGGACGCTCAAGCTCAACAGTGATGGACTCAGAGTGTGAGCGCATCGTTGGAACTCGAACACAGGTGCAGTTAACGCGCAACTCAGGAAGGTGCATGATCTTGCGACCCTCGTTTTGCATCTTCATTTCCTCGGAAGTGTATCCAACCTCGTCAAAGCCGCCAATCTGTGGAATCAGGTTAACTGCCAGCTGGTATGCAAAAGGAGCGGTCTCGGTTACTTCCCTACCTGCAACAACGTCAGCCATCTGATTCTTCAGGCTGGTGAGACCAGGAAGGCCAGCGCCTGATGCAGCCTGATAGGTAGAAGCAATAATACGCTTTGCACCTGCTGCCTTATGTAGAGGATACAGAGGTACCAAGCCAATAATGGTTGCACAATTTGGATTAGAGATGATGCCGTTATGGTTCTTGATATCCTCGGCATTAATCTCTGGAATTACCAGCGGAACGTTTGGATCCATTCTAAATGCATGGGAGTTGTCAACGCAGACGCATCCACGCTTGACTGCCTCAGGAAGCAGCTCTTTTGCCTGTTCGTCGCCAGCTGCGCCAAGGACAATGTCTACACCCTCAAAAGCCTCTGGTGTTGCTTCGCGGATTACAATCTGCTGGCCAGCAAATTCGATAGTTTTACCAGCGCTTCGAGCGGATGCCAGAAGCACCAGCTCCTTGATAGGAAAATTACGCTCTTCAAGGCACTGCATCATCTGGGCACCAACAACGCCGGTAGCACCAAGAATTGCAACGACCTTACCGTTTGGATCAAAAGCCATAGTTACCTCGAAACCATTTCGTCACGAACAAATCCGTTATAAATGACGCCAATTGTGCGATCAAAGTCGGCATTATCGACGCCCACAATAATACTAATCTCTTCTGAGCTCTGCGTAATCATGCGAATGTTGACGCCCGCATTGCCCAACGCGCCAAAGATCTTACCAGAGGTGCCGGAACGCCTAGACATATTACGACCAACAACAGAAACAAGAGCTAAGCGGTCTACCATCGTAATGTCATCAGGCTCAATCTCGCGACGAATATCGCTGATGATGGAATAAACCGTATCCTTTACGTCGGAGGCATTTACCACAATACCAAACGAATCAACGCCTGTTGGGATGTGCTCGACAGAGACGCCGTAGCGCTCAACAATATTGAGTGCGCGGCTGATGACGCCAACCTCGTTGGACATGTGAGCCTTCTTGACATGAATAGCTAAGAAGTCTTTCTTGCCTGCAATACCTGTAATCAAGTGCTCGTTTGTATCGCCATCCGCGGTCTCACGGATAACCGTACCCGTGTCTTCTGGACGGTTGGTATTCTTAATCTGAATTGGAATGTTTGCCTCGCGAACAGGGAAAATTGCCTCTTCCTGAAGAACGGAAGCGCCCATGTAAGAAAGCTCGCGCATCTCATCAAAGGTAATACGACCAATAGCACGTGGATTCTGAACAATGCGAGGATCCGCAGAAAGGAAGCCAGACACGTCAGTCCAGTTCTCATACAAGTCAGCGTCCAGGCAGCGAGCGACAATGGCGCCGGTAATATCGCCGCCACCGCGCTGGAACAACTTAATTGCACCGTCAACGGTAGCACCGTAGAAGCCAGGCAGCACAAACGAGCCGCTGCGAGCAACAACTTCTTTGAGTCTAGAAGCAGTGCGCTCCATATCAATGGTGCCATCATGATGGAACAGCATAACGTCTGCCGCATCAACGAATGGCAGGCCAAGGTACTCAGCAAGGATCTGGCAGGTGAACCATTCACCCCTACTTACTACATACTCTGGCGAGAAGGACTTAATGTTTGAAGCAAACTTCTCAAACTCCTCGGCGACAGGCCATGCAACTCCCAGTTCATCAGCAATCTCCACAAAGCGAGCCTCGATGTCTGCAAGTAAAGAGGTGCAGTCAACGTGATACTCAATGTGGGCATTTACCAGCAGCAAAAGATCCGTAATCTTGTTATCGGTTGAGTGGCGCTTTCCTGCTGCAGACGAAACAATAAAGCGTCTATCAGGGTCAGCCTCAACAATAGCTTTAACTTTTTTGAACTGCTCTGCAGAAGCAACACTTGAGCCGCCAAATTTTGCAATTTTGATCATTTCTAGTTCCTCTTTTCAAGTGCAGCCATAAAGGTTGTAGGGTCTTGCGAAAGTGCGCTGGTAAGAAGATCACGGGCCTTCTCGGCACTTAGATTTTTAACCAACTGAGCACCCGGCTCCCAGAACGTACCGCCCGGGACATCCGCCTGCGTCCTAAACACATAGTCGGAAACAAGCAGCTCTGGATTATACGAAAGACCTGACGAGAAGGTCTGCTGACCCCCAGTAGGAGCCGCGGCACAGTCAATAATATCCTGCACGACGGCATTTGCCGTTGGATCGCCACCGGCGCCTTGACCATAAAACTTGAGCTCGCCAATGGTATTTCCCACGGCAGTTGCAACGTTAAAGTTAGTTGGAACGTTGGCCTCTATGGTTGAGAGCGAAACCGCAACTGGCTCAACAGCTACCGCATACGATGAACCGTCAGAAACACCACGACCAAAGAGCTTGATTGTCATATCGTGACTGCCAAACATGGCAAGATCGCGCTTAGTTAAGTTTCTGATACCAGACATAGGAATCTGGTCTGTGCAGATTACGTCGAAGGCAATAGATGCAGAAATCATAGTCTTAGAGCGAACATCAATGCCGTCGATATCGCTTGACGGGTCTCGCTCGGCGTAACCCAGCTCCTGAGCCTTGCTCAGAACCTCAGCAAAGTCCGTTCCGTCTTTGAGCATGGAATAGACAATGTAGTTGGTGGTTCCATTCATGATTCCCCAGAACGCAGAAATCTCGTCAATACGACGAACTTTCTGAATTCCTGCTATCCAAGGAATACCACCGCACACGCATGCTTCGATCTTAAGGTTGACGCCCGCTTCAGCGGCAAGTGTCATAAACTCCTCAAAATGAGCAGATACCACGGCTTTATTTGAGGTGACTACATTTTTCTTAGCCGTCAGCGCAGCTTTGATATATTCATAGGCTGGCGTGAGGCCGCCCATGCACTCAACAACTGTATCGAGCGCAGGGTCAGACAAGAGCGCATCAAAATCAGATGTTGCCCGAGGGTCAACGTGCTCTTTACCAGCTCTAACCAAGATGGACGTCAGATTAACGTCAGAAACGCGCTCATCAAGAATGCGCGCAACTGAAGCACCAACCGTTCCAAATCCAAGTAGGGCAACGTTTTGCATATAACTCCAAATCTAGCAGTCATTTTGCGAGAAAACCGATTGCCTGCAAGGCTAATTGCAGAGCAAGGACAACCGCTCGCAAAGGTGACTGCACTGATAACAATCTCATAGACAAAAACTACCAATAACCTAGACAGAATCTAATCGACAGTTTTTCTCGTCTTCATAATGCTATGAACAATTCTATGTTACAAGCGACATTTACTTCTCACTGTTAAAATAATAGAAACGCAACACGCGAGACGCGCAATTTGCACGCGCACAACACGCGAGACGCGCAATTTGCACGCGCACAACACGCGACACGTTCTAAAGATTGGTGGTTTCATGGCCGTCGCATATCACAGCACAAGAAGCTCTGACCATACCGTTTTGGCTAAACAAGCCATTTTGCAGGGAATTGCTCCCGACGGCGGCCTTTATATCCAAGATTCAATTGGCGAGAAACCCCTCGATCTTGCAAAGGTTTGTTCTCAGGGCTTTAAAGCTACTGCTTTCGATGTGCTTTCTGCTCTGCTGGACGACTACTCTGCTGAAGAGCTGACTCGCTGTATTGAGGGCGCGTATGGCTCTCAGTGGGACACCCAGGCTATCACGCCTGTTTCTGCTATCGGAGAAGACTGGCTGCTTGAGCTCTTCCATGGTCCAACGTCGGCATTCAAAGACGTTGCGCTTCAGATGCTCCCCCGCCTGATGAGCGTTGCCCGCGAGGACGCGGACGTAGCTGGCGCTGTCGACGCTGAGGGTACTGCGGGCGTGGCTGCCACTGCCGGCAAGAGCATCATGATTGTGACCGCAACTTCTGGCGATACTGGCAAAGCTGCACTTGAGGGCTTCAAAGACGTACCCGGCATGGGCATCACCGTCTTTTATCCAGAAGGCAAGGTTTCTGATATTCAACGCCTGCAGATGGTGACTCAAAAAGGCTCTAACGTAGCTGTTTGCGCTGTTAAGGGAAACTTTGACGACGCTCAAAACGCCGCTAAAGCAATCTTTGCTAACAAGGAGTTGGCGCATGAATTGGCCGGTAAGGGCACGGTACTTTCCAGCGCAAACTCCATCAATATTGGTCGTTTGGCTCCACAGGTAACCTACTACTTTGACGCATATGCCCAGCTTGTTGCCAAGGGCGCCATCGCTCAGGGTCAAAAAGTTACTTTCTGCGTGCCAACCGGCAATTTTGGCGACGTTCTCGCAGGTTACTTTGCAAAAGAAATGGGACTTCCTGTTGATCGCCTCATTGTGGCTTCTAACAGCAATAAGGTGCTGACTGATTTCTTGGAAACAGGCATTTACGATCGTAGACGTGCATTTGAAAAGACCATCTCTCCATCAATGGACATTCTGGTTTCATCAAACCTTGAACGACTCCTCTATCTTGCGTCCGGCAAGGATACTGAGCTTGTCAGCTATCTGATGAACCAGCTGGTAACCGAGGGTATCTACACGGTACCCGCTCAGGTGATGGACACCATCCGCGAAACCTTTGATGCTGGCTTTGCCACCGACGACAAGACGCGTGAGACTATCCGTTCTACCTGGGAGAATTGTCGTGTGCTGATTGACCCTCACACAGCCGTCGCAAAGCACGTGCTTGACAGGGTTTCTCGCCAGGCGGGTAACGTGCGCGTTTGTCTGTCTACTGCTAGCCCGTATAAGTTCTCGTCCGACGTGCTTGCCGCGCTGGGCCACTCGACCGCTGGCCTGGACGACTTTGCGTGCATGCATACGCTCGCCGAAATCACAGGCACTAATCCGCCAATCCAGCTTTCATCGCTGAATGATAACGTTATCATTCATACTGACGTTCGCGAGAAGGAACAGCTTGCTTCGTACGTTTCTGAAGCATGCGGGCGTATTTTTGCTTGTTAGACTCTGAGAAAGCAGGTTCTACATGCTCGACAACACCATCTTGACCGTATCTGTACCTGCTACCTCTGCAAACATTGGCGTCGGCTACGATACGCTGGGTCTTGCGTTTAACCTGCGTGCAAAAATTACGTTTAGGGAATCTCCTACGCTCATCATTGACGGCTGCCCCGAGCAGTTCAGAAACGACGACAACCTTGTCTGGACGTCTTATGTTCGAGCCTGCGAAAAGCTGGGCGAAGAGCCTACTCCTAAGCACATCACTATCGACTCGCCTATTCCGCTTTCTGGTGGACTTGGCTCAAGTTCTACCTGCGTAATTTCTGGTATTGCAGCCGCGATGACTGAGTCTCATGGCGGCTGGGATCCTGAGCGTGCGCTCGACTTTGCCTGCCATTTTGAGGGCCATCCCGATAACGTTGCTCCTGCAATTTACGGTGGCCTGACCTCGTCATTTGTTGAGGGTGGGCATACCGTTTGTACTCGAAGGCTGGTAGCGCGCGGTCTCTCTTTTGTTGCAATTGCACCGCCGTACACTGTCAACACCGAGGATGCCCGCAAGGTGGTTCCGCAGAATATTTCTCTTCAGACCGCTGTTTATCAAATGGGTCGTACCGTTGCTGTTACCCATGCACTTGAAACAGGCAATGGAGGTCTTTTGGCAGCTGCCTGCAACGACAAACTCCATGAGCCCTACCGCAAGGAGCTCATTCCTGATTACGAAGAGCTCAAACAGGTAGCTAAGCTTGCTCGTGCTTGCGCCTTTGTTATCTCGGGCTCAGGTTCCACCATGGTTGCCATCTGCGACTCCCCTGTTACAGCTCGCGCTGTTGCCGAGAATGCCAAGCAGGTCAGAGGCGATCTTTGGATTCAGATTCTTGAGCCGGCGCTTCTAGGTACCGTCCTTACCTTGGACGACGGTCAGCAACACCACAACACTTTCGACGAGATTTAACGTGACAACTGCGCTCGGTCAATGCGTGTACTAACAAGTACGCCTGCGACAACACGGGTTTCTCGCCAGGTGCGCCTGAAAAGTGTAAAGAATCTGTATTTGAGGCACAGATTCTTTGATGAAATCAGGCAAATCCACAGTTTCTTTTACGTATTTAGGCAAAAGTTACAGATTCTTTGAAGAAATCAGGCGCGTGAAGATAGGCTGCGCCGCGCCAAATTTTGCGAGCCTGAAAACTACATCAAGTCTGAGTAAATTTGCTCAGACTTGGCGAGAAAAACAGGCAAATAGCTCAGACATGGCGCGCTTTTTAGGCAAACTGTTCAGACATGACAACAAAACCCAGCTCCTACGTTGTGTGGGAGCCGGGTTAACGTTTAAGGTACGTTGACGTCAAAGCACATTTGCCATTAGTCGCCGTTATGCGCCGAGGTAAGCCTTGCGAACGTCATCGTCGTGGAGAAGCTCCTGGCCGGTGCCATGCTTAGCAACCTTACCAAGCTCAAGAACGTATGCACGGTCAGCAACCTTAAGTGCCATATTAGCGTTCTGCTCGACCAGCAAAATGGTGGTTCCTGCATCGCCGAGCTGGCGAATGATCTGGAAGATTTCCTCAATCAGAAGAGGAGCCAGACCCATAGAAGGCTCGTCGAGCATCAAAAGCTTTGGCCTGCTCATCAAAGCACGACCCATAGCAAGCATCTGCTGCTCGCCACCAGACAGCGTTCCTGCCAGCTGATTCTTGCGCTCACGAAGACGTGGGAAATGCTCGTAGACCATCTTGACGGTCTTAGCGTTCTGGGAATCGGGCTGCGTATAGCCGCCCATCTCAAGGTTTTCAGCAACACTCATACGAGAAAACACACGGCGGCCCTCAGGGCACAATGCCAGGCCAGCCTCAACAATCTTGTGAGCGCGCTGGCCTACAAGGTTTTTCTCGTCAAGCGTAATGGTGCCAGAGTCAGGCTTTACCAGACCAGCAATGGTGTTCAGCGTAGTTGATTTACCTGCACCGTTTGCACCAATAAGGGTGACAATCTCACCCTCGTGGATGTCAAAAGAGATACCCTGAACTGCGTGGATAGCACCGTAAGAAACGTTAAGGTCCTTGACGGACAGCAGGGTTTTTCCAGCGCCTGCTGCCTGGGTGTTTGTAGTTTCAGCGGCCATTAGCGCACCTCCTGCTTTCCAAGATAAGCCTCGATAACGCGAGGATTGTTCTGAACTTCTTCTGGCGTACCTTTTGCGATGATGTTGCCGTGATCAAGGACAGCAAGTCCCTCGCAGATACCCATAACAAACTTCATATCATGCTCGATGAGAAGAACAGCAATCTTGAAATCGTCACGAATCTTAAGGACATTCTCCATAAGCTCGTCGGTCTCTGCTGGGTTCATGCCTGCAGCTGGCTCGTCAAGCAGCAAAATCTTTGGCTGCGTTGCCAGAGCACGAAGAATCTCAAGCTTGCGCTGAGCACCGTAAGGCAGGTTGCCTGCAAGGGTATTTGCAAGGTTCTCCATACCAAAAATGCGAAGCAGCTCGCGGGCGTTATCGACGCTCTCTTTCTCCTGCTTCCAGTGAGCTGGAAGACGAAGGACGTCCTCAAAGAAATGAGACGTCATGTGGCTGCCCTGACCAACCTGAATGTTCTCCATAACCGTCATGTTGTTGAACAGTCGAATGTTCTGGAAGGTGCGGGCAATACCCATATGATTTGCTTCAACAACGCTTTTACCAGCAAGGTCGTAGCCGTCAATCATTACGGTACCACGGGTTGGCTTATAGACACAGGTAAGCAAGTTAAAAACAGTTGTTTTACCTGCACCGTTAGGGCCAATGATGCCAGAGATCTCGGTAGGACCAAGAGCAATGTTGAAGTCGTTAACAGCCGTCAAGCCACCAAAGTCAATGCCCAGGTGCTCAGCCTGAAGAACTGGAATTGCGCCAAGGTCTCGCTCAGGAATGAGGTTAGGAGACTCTTGCCTGATAAGTTTTGTAGTGTTTTTAGTTGCCATCGCTCTTACGCCTCCTTCGAATCAGTTGTGGCTTCTACCTGCGTATCCGCCTGCTTGTTTGCCTGAGCGCCTGCCTTCGCGTTGACCTGCACGTCTGCCAGCTCATCCGAGTCATCCTTGTTCCAAGGGAAGTCCCTGTTCATGACTCGCTCAATAATGCGAGACAGCGAGAAATCATAAGAGCCAAACAGACCCTCTGGTCTAAAGATCATAACCAGAATCAGCACGATTGCATAAGCAACCATGCGGTAGTCAGCAAAGGCACGTAGAGCCTCTGGGAGTACGGTCAGGACAGTTGCGGACACAACGGAGCCAAACATAGAGCCCATGCCACCAAGAACAACCATAACTAGAATCTCAACAGACTTCATAAAGCCAAACTTGGCAGGCGCCATGACGCCGATGCAGCCCGCGTAAAGGCCGCCTGCAATACCAGCAAGGAATGCAGAGAAAACAAAGGCAAGGGTCTTGTAATACGTGGTGTTAACGCCTGATGCCTCTGCCGCAATCTCGTTATCGCGGATGGCGAGAATAGCGCGTCCATGTCTAGACTTCATAAGAGTATGAATAGCAAAGATGGCAAGCGAAACAACAATTGCCGTGTTCAGGTAACCCGTATATGCAGGAATACCCGTGAGGCCTGATGCGCCACCAGTAAGCTTGAATCCAAGAGCAGAGTCAATGTTTACCAGGACAACGCGGATAATCTCTGCAAAGCCCAGAGTAATGATGGCCAGGTAATCACCGCGAAGACGAAGTGCTGGAATACCAATAACCACACCCATTAGAGCGGCGCAAATGCCGCCAAACAAAAGACCCACAACAAAAAGAATAACTGCAGGTGTAGAGCCTGAGGCCATGGACTGAGCATCCAGACCAAAGAGTGGCATCATGCGAATGATAAAGATTGCGCAGGCATAACCACCAATGGACATAAAGCCAGCGTGACCCAAAGGAAGCTGTCCCAGATAACCAGTAACAATGTTCAGAGAAACGGTCATCAGAACATACACGCCAATTTGCTCAAAAACAACGGTCTGATAGCGAGAAATAAGGCCCTCTCCTACCAGGAAGTTTCCACCAAAGACAAAGAGTGCAACAAGAATTGCATTGATGGCATAGCGAGCAGGCATAGTGAGCTCACGACGCTGACCATCTTTTCCACCAAAACCAGTGACAATTACGGGGTTGTGGTTATTATCGCGTGGATACATTTTAGTCATGTGAGCCTCCTTACACTTTCTCGGTAACTGGTCGGCCAAGCAGGCCAGTTGGTTTCACAACAAGAACAAGAATCAAGAGTAAGAAGACTACTGCATCCTGCCAGACAGACAGACCAAAGGCAGCAACAAAGACCTCGGAGAAGCCAACAATAAGGCCGCCAATAACAGCGCCAGGAATGGAGCCAATGCCGCCAAGAACTGCTGCAACAAATGCCTTGGTACCCAGCATGACGCCCATGGTAGGAGAAACCTGCTGGTATGCCATGGAGTACAGAATAGCTGCAATGCCTGCCAGAGCGGAACCAACTGCAAAGGTAAAGCTAATAGTGCTATTGACGTTAACGCCCATCAGACGAGCAGCGCCCATATCCTCAGAAACTGCACGCATTGCCTTACCAAGACGAGTCTTCTGAACCAAAAGGGTCAGAACAACGGTTGCCACAATAGTAACGGCAACAGTCAAAAGTGCAGTGCCGGAAAGCGTCGAACCAAATACCTGAACAGTTCCCAGGTCAATGATGCTTGGAACAACCTTAGCGTCAGCACCAAGAAGCAGCTGAACACCATTTTCAAGTAGGTAAGAAACACCAATTGCGGTAATCAGAATAGAAAGCCTTGGAGCTTCTCTGAGCGGTGCGTAGGCAACCTTGTCGATGAGGACGCCAAGCAAAACGCAGCCAAAAATGGCGAGAAGAACGGCGATTGCAGGATTGAGTCCTAACTGAACAAGCGCAATCCAAGCAACGTAGGAGCCGAACATGATGATGTCACCATGTGCAAAATTAAGAAGCAAGATGATGCCGTACACCATTGTGTAACCAAGCGCCACCAGTGCGTAAATACTGCCCAATTGAAGTCCATTGAGCACCTGAGTCAAAAACATCTGAGGTTCTCTTTTCTATGAAGGATTGATCGTGTCATAGATGGACTCTTTGCCATCTTTAAAGGTAATAATCAAGGTGGACTTCACTGGGTCACCTGTTCCCTGATATGAAAGGGTTCCAGTAACACCTTCGACCACACCAGATGCAATAGCGTCAATAATGGCTTGCCTATACTCATTAGAGTTGTAGGTATAACCGCGTTTCTCGACAGTCTTAAGAGCGGAGCAAAGAATCATTGCTGCGTCATAGCCCAAAGAACAGAAGTTAGTTGGAGCCTCACCGTATTCCTCGGTATAAGCCTTAACAAAATGCTGAACTTTTTCATCTGGGTTTGAAGCAACAAAGGCAGAGCAATAGAAGCATCCTTCAAGGTCAGCCGCAGAAGCATAGTCCTGCTCGCCGCCAATGATGCCTGCCCAACCATCTGCGCCCATAAAAGGCTTTTTGCAGCCAAGCTGACGAGCCTGCGTCACAATCTTGCCGTTATCCTGGTAATAGTTTGGGGCCAAAATGGCATCAGGATCCAGTCCAATAATGCTGGTGAGCTGGGCGTTAAAGTCAACAGCTCCCGTTGGATAGCCCTGCTGGGATACAACCTCAATGCCCAACTCACGAGCCCTCTGGACAAATGCGTTGTTTACGCCAATCTCGTAATCGCCACCAGAGTTAAAGATAGTTCCTACACGCTGATAGCCTTGCTTTTTAGCAAACTCTGCAAGAACAACGCCCTGGAATGGGTCGGTGACAGTAGCGCGGAACATGTTATTGCCGTGAGCAACAACGTCTTCTGCTGTTGCAGATGCCGTTACGCAAGGAATGTTATCCAGAACCGATTTCTGTGCCAGTGCAATGGTTGGCGTAGAGGTTACGTCACCTAAAATTGCACAGACATTCTCGTCAAGAAGCTTGTTGTAGACAAGAATAGCTTCGGTTGAATCGCCCTTCTCGTCCTCTGCAATAGGAACAATCTGGCGACCACCAGCTCCACCGTTCTTGTTGAATTCCTTGATGTACAGCAAAATGCCGCTACGCACTGCAAGGCCATACTGGGCAACGTCGCCGGTATACGGTCCCATCACGCCAACGTAAATGGAGTTAGGGTCTTGGTTCTTTGGCGAACAGCCTGCTAGAGCAAACGACCCCGCAATGGTCCCGGCCACCTCCAAAAAGCGTCGTCGCGTTAGCTTATGTGCCATATTCATCTCCTTTTCTCCATAGCGTTGAATATATGACACAACACAATATGGCTGTAGCTCTTAAAAAAGAACCACAGCCAAAAAATGTTATCTAACTTGAAATAATTTTAGAGAAATCGGATGTTTCTACGAACTCCAGCCTTTCGCGACGGTTGCGCGGTTGTCTTCTGACTACCCACAGCTGGCCTACATGTGCTACTTACGCCTCGCGTACCAGCGGAAGCTCACCAGCAAAGTGACGAGGCTTGTAAGAGGCCTTGTCTGCGCTGGTCTTCTCGCCAAGATCAAGCGAAGAAATCTTCTTCATCTTGCTGGTGCCGCCCTCAATGAGGCGAAGCAGCTCGCGCGTTGGTCTCTCGTCAGCCGCCTGAAGCTCAGCTGCCATCTCACGCTCAACCGCATCAAAGATGTCCTGAACATGCGAAGACGTATCGTTTGTAGCCTTGATCAGCGGCATTGCGGTTGATTGTGCAACCACACCAGCGTAGTTTGGCTCGCGAGAAGGACGCATCTGAGCTGCGGCAACCTTGTGAGACGCAGCAGGTTTTGCACCCGACAACTCCACCGAGCTTGCAGCTTCAGCCTCAGCAGCGGCCTGACCAATGAGCGGCAGCTGTACTGGATGGTACTTGCGCATCTGCTGCTGATCATGGCGAGCCAGATGCTCGTCCATTGCAGCCAGCGCAAGCGTCCAGTCATCAACGTGCTCAAGCTCGTCAATCGTACGCTTCTCAGGGAAGACTCCCTGGTCAACGTAAGAGATACGGCTAGAAATATCAGCAGCATGATTAGTGAAGTCTTCTGGGATAGCCTCGGCGCCAATCTCAGCAATACCAAAATCGCGCGTAATAGACTCTTCGCCCACAGCCTTAGTCCACCAAGCTGTACCAACGTCACCAACTGTTCCGTCAGCACGCTCGATAATGGGCAGACCGTCCATAGGATCTTGTCCTAAACGCTCAAGAAGTACCGCAGCAGCACCCTTTGCACGTGCAACGGTACGCTCGCGCCAGCTTAAAAGCTTGGTGTAGTTCTCTGCAATCTGCGCGTAGTCGTTTGTAGAGTGCGCAGGAGCCTTTTTTGCGCGAACGGGAAGAACACCCTCTGCGGCCGTACTTACAACCTGTGACTTCTTTGCAGGTGACTCGGCAGGCTGGACAGGCAGCTCAGCAGACTGAACACGGATGGAACCGGTCATATCCCACTGAGAAGCCCTCATGTGCTTTGGCTTGTACGCAGCAATCGAGCGCCTTGAAGAGTCCAGCGGAATCACAATGCTCTCTTCTGGCGAGAAGTTCGATGCAGCTGAGACCTGCTTTGAAGATAGAGCCTCATCTGAGCTCTGGAACGTTGCAGCTGACTGGCTCTTTGCTTCTGCCCCATCGATTTTCTCGCCACGATTTACCGAGCGAGAGACTACCAAGGCTGCACCAGAAATGACTGCAACCGCAGCAAGTCCCACTCCAATGCCTGTAAAGATTGCACCAAGAGGTGTTTGACGAATTTCATTAGCGGTAAGGGCATACGCAGATGCTGGCTCTGCTACCAGAACCAGTCCACTGAGCAGGCCGGCGACTACTGCCGGATTCCTACCTTCTGTCATACAAACTCCCCCTACAAACGCTAAGAAGATGTATGAAGACACACGCTAAATTTGCATATGCTACTAAACCCAATACGGGCGACGTGAGCAACGGGTGGGCTTCATTTCATCTTTGTATAATCCGCTGCAACACATAATTGTGCTGTTAGAAATGACTATAGCGTAATTCATTATTTTTTACAGCGTCTTTAAAACTTTTTCATAATTCTTCGGCAGTTATTCACCAAAAATGACGAGAAAAAAGAAGTGCCTCCCAACATAGATTGGAAAGCACTTCTTGCGTCATCTTTAAATCTGACTAATTCTGTGGATAGTCAGACTGTGCAGCCTTCTTTGCAGATCTAATCAGGAAGTCCTGGTTATTGTCGGTCTGCTTAAGACCACTGATAAGAGCAGTAGTTGCACGCTCAGTGTTATTGAAGCCTGCAAGAATACGGCGAACGCCCCATACCATAGGCTGAAGCTCTGGCTTAATAAGCAGATCCTCATTACGAGTACCAGAAGAAACAGGATCAATAGCTGGGAAGATACGGCGATCTGCCAGGTCTCGATCAAGCTTGAGCTCCATGTTACCAGTGCCCTTGAACTCCTCGAAGATAACCTCATCCATCTTGGAGCCTGTGTCTACCAGGGCAGACGCAATAATAGTAAGCGAGCCGCCGTTCTCGATGTTTCGAGCTGCACCCAAGAACTTCTTTGGTGGATACAGAGCTGCGGAGTCAACACCACCAGAAAGAATACGACCAGAAGCAGGAATAGCCAGGTTGTATGCACGAGCAAGACGTGTGATGGAGTCCAGAATAACCACAACGTCCTGGCCCATCTCAACCAGACGCTTTGCTCGCTCAATGACAAGCTCTGAGACAACGGTGTGATTCTCTGCTGGCATATCAAAAGTTGAAGCAACAACAGTGCCCTTAATGGAGCGCTCCATGTCCGTAACTTCCTCAGGGCGCTCGTCTACCAAGAGGCAGAAGAGGTGGACCTCAGGATTGTTGGTGGTAATAGACTGGCAAATGCGCTTCAAAATGGTGGTCTTACCTGCCTTTGGAGGAGAGACAATCAAACCACGCTGACCCTTACCAATAGGAGCCACCAAATCAATTGCACGACCTGTAATGGAGTCTTTACCGTGCTCCATTGTAAGAGGCTGATCTGGGAAAATTGGAGTCAGGTCTTTGAAGCGAGGACGGTCCTTAAGACCCTCAACTTCCCCACCGTTGACCTGGGTAACCTTAAGCAGTGGTGGATATTTGCTATTTACGCGAGCAGGTCCCACCATGCCCAAAACGCTATCACCTGGACGCAGACCAAGATTTCTAATAATCTGCTGGTGGACAAAGGCGTCGTCGTCGCCTTCCATGTAATTACCTGTACGAATCCAACCGTAGCCTTCGTTGCTAATCTGAAGAATACCCTCAACAGTCTTAAAGCCCTCAGCAGCTGCAGATGCGGCGTATACAAGCTCAATCAAATCAGACTTATGAACGCCTGCGTACTCAATGCCCAGCTCAGTTGCTTTAGCACGAAGCTCAGAAAGTTTCATCTCTTGCAGAGCCTCTTTGGAAAGCGATGGCTCGCTTGCCTGGCCCTGCTTGCGATTCTTGTTGCGCTGGTTGTTCTGTCTACGATCGCGAGAAGGACGCTCCTGGTTGTTGGCGTGTGCGTTTTCCTGTGTCTTCTCGCCCTCCTGAGCCGCTTCTTTTGGCTCAGCATTACGATGTCGACGACGTGCTGCGCCCGTACGAGAACGCCCTGGACGCTCTGCTGGAGCTGCATCGGAATCTGCTACTGCACCAGAAGTCTGCTCCAGAGCTGCACCATCCTGCTGCTCAACACTACCCTGCTCTTCAGCATAGTTCTTCTGAGCCGCATTGTCATTCTGGCCAACTGCACCCTCTGCCTCTGCTTTAGTGAAGGCAGGAACCGGGGTTACCTCTGCAGAAGGCTGAGTTGCGTCCTGAACAATCTTGGTAAGGCGATCAGTATCTACAACGTCAGAAGAAACTTTGCCACCTGCCTGGACCTGAGCGAGAACCTCTGCCTGTGCAACTTCAAGGGCACGCTCATGAAGAGCACGCTCTTCCATCTCTTCTTTGCTAGGACGGCCACGACGGCGCTTTGGTGGCTCTGTAATGCCTGCTGCGTTCATAGCCTCTGCCACAACAGCCTCTACTGCACGACGAGCCTCAGTCTCTTTTTTAGTTGGACGACCACGACGACGCTTTGCAGCAGATGAATTAGAGGCCTTTTCTTCAGTTGCCTCAGAATTGGTATTTTCTGAAGTTGAATTTTCTGAATTACTATTTTCACTCTTACGAGGTCTACCACGCCTACGTGGTGCTGGAGTATTTTCTACATCATTTAAAGAATCATTTTGGACCGAAGATGTTTCGTCCGACATGTACAAACCTCTCTGTTTGCTCATCAAAATAATCTGTAAAAATACGTGAGAAATATGATGAAGGGATAACAAACAAAATCAAATAGGTGCAAATCCAAAAGGAATATACCACGAAAATGCCCGCCTTATGATGAAAAAATAATAAAATTCACCATAAAACGGGCAAATGGGGATTTATACCACTAACCCTTAAACCTCGAGAAACCCATCTTCTAGATTTCTTTAATCTGCATAAATAATTTAAACAGCTGTACGGCTCTTTCTTTTTACAACAATATCTTCAATTTGCTGAACGATTTCTTTGATATATGTCTTGCCTTGAGGCGTGAGCCCAACCATAGTTACTCTTCTTGAAAGAGCATCGTCATGTTTGCGCTGTACCAGGCCACTTTCTGCCAAAGCAGTAAGAGACATAGAAACCGTTGGCTGCAAAAGACCAAGCGCGTCAACAATCTCTGTAATTGAAAGAGCGTCTTTAGGAGAATCTAGAATTGCAAGAAGCACCATATCTGCTGCCCTGCAATACAGCGCTCCCATAGCGTCAACATACATGACGATGCGCTCAAACGAAGTACGGGAAAGCGCCTGGCCGGGTGCAATACGAGCACAGGTAAGCTTGGACAGCTCCTCAACTGCTTCTACACCCTTTTCTGTGATGATACACACTACGTTGCGTCGATCAATGGCGCCTTCATCTCTCTTGATGAAACCAAGCCTTGCCAGGTGCGAGGTACGATGAGTAATCGTAGGACGAAGAGCACTCTGATACTCGGCAATTTCTGAAGTCTTAACAGGGGCGCCCTTCACATTGAGGCGACACAAAATAGCAAACTCTTCAAACGTGAGTCGTCTGTTAGCAGGCACCACTCTTCTAACCAAGTTGTAAGACCTGCGAATGGACATGTACTCGCGAAGTTCCATAGAGACCTCCACTCTTATGCCCGAACCATTTACTATTTGCTCGCATAATGAGTATACCCCTAAAAAACACGTGTTAACGTGGGGACAAAACAATAGTTAGTCAAAAATATGTTAGAAAATGGTGCTTATATGACATCAAAATAGGCTTTTATATGCTGAAATATAAAATTTAAGTAATAAATATTAATTTTATTATCTCTTTTATACATTAAAAAATTTTTTACATAACGCAGAAATGTGGAAATTATCTGGAGGAATTCACTAAAGATACCGTGCAGGTATTCAATACTTGCACGGTATCATGACAAAACAACATAGTTAGCTATCGTTTACATTGACTCAGGAGCAGAAACACCAATCAGATCAAGAGCAATTGCAAGGACGCGACGAGTTGCATCACACGCAGCAAGACGAGCCTTAGAAAGCTCTGCGTCCAGTGGACGTCCCTCAGAAGGAAGTACCTGGCAAACGGTATAGAATGCGTGGAACTGACCGGCAAGCTCTTCAATGTAGTGCGTAATGCGGAATGGTGCCCTATCGCGAGCACAACCCTCAACAAGGCCTGGGAACTCAAAGAGTTTACGAGCAAGCGCCTGCTCGGCGTCTTCAGAGAGCAGACCTAGATCAACCTCAGATCCAATAGCCTTATCTGCAACAGCGTCCATACCAAGTGCCTTTGCCTCATCAAGGTCAACGCCAGCAGCGCGACGCAAAATAGAGCAAATACGAGCGTGGGCATACTGAACGTAATACACAGGATTAGAGCTGTCCTGACGCTTTACCTGCTCAATGTCAAAGTCAATCATCTGGTTGGAAGACTTTGAAACAAGGGTGTAGCGCGTTGCATCAACACCAACCTCGGCGAGAAGCTCGTCAAAATGGATACCAGTTCCTTTGCGCTTAGACATTCTGACGGCAACACCGTTTCTGAGCAGGTTAACCAGCTGACCAAGCAAAACCTCAAACTGAGTTGGGTAACCAAGAGCTGTTGCAGCAGAGCGAACACGCTGGATATAGCCGTGGTGATCTGCTCCCCAAATATCAATAACGTGGTCGACACGCTGGAACTTGTTCCAGTGGTACGCAACGTCGGAAGCAAAATAGGTATACTCGCCATTTGTTTTGATGAGTACACGGTCCTTATCGTCACCAAAATCAGTGGAACGGAAGAACAGCGCGCCCTCATCAGAACGATACAGGTACCCAAGCTTATCAAGAGCATCGAGCGCACGGTCAACAGCGTCTTTACCCTGGTCATCCTTGACATACAAAGAACGCTCAGAGAACCAAACATCAAAGTCAGCACGGGCGTTGTGGCAGGTATTTTTGATGGACTCAAGCATCATTTTGTAGCCGCGCTCACGGAACTCTATCATGCGCTCATCTTCAGACTTGTCTGCCCAGATCTCTCCGTCATTTTTAAGGAAGAAAAGACCCAGGTCAACAATGTAGTCTCCGGCGTATGCATTGCCGCCAAGAGAGTTGATAAACTCGTCAGTAAACGGATGTTGCTCTGGATGAGCATCGTCTTCATCTGCAACGTAAGCATTGCGATCTTCTGCAAGCACCTGAGCAGCTGCATCAGCGTCAATGTCGCGCTTCTGCATGATGTCAATAAGCTGCAGGTAGCGCTTAGAGATGGAGTGACCAAAGACATCCATCTGAGAGCCATGATCGTTGACGTAGTACTCGCGCTCAACCTCATAACCTGCAAAGGCAAGAATGCGGCTAAGAGAATCTCCAAGAGCAGCCCAGCGGCCATGGCCAATATGCAGAGGACCAACAGGGTTTGCAGAAACGTACTCTACCTGAACCTTCTGACCAGCGCCAAAGGAAGAACGTCCAAAATCTGCACCCTGCTCGCGAACGGTGTTAAAAATCTCATTGCCCGCAGCGGTAGAAAGATAGAAGTTTACAAAGCCAGGACCTGCAACCTCAACGCGCTCAATCTGCGCATCCTCGGCAATATGTGCCACAAGAGCTGCGGCAATATCGCGAGGAGCCTTATGTGCCAGCTTTGCAGAACGCATTGCAACCGTAGAAGACCAGTCTCCATTTGATGAGTCCTGTGGGCGCTCAAGTCCCACATCATCAATCTGGAATTCAGGCAACTCACCCGCAGCCTGGGCATCTGCCAAGGCTTGACGTACAAGTTCCTCGATCTTCTCGCGCATGGTTCTCCTTTAAATTCAGCGCACGTGTGCAGCGCAATTACATAGTTGGTTGTGTAGCTTCTAGAGAACTACTCAGTTTCCTCGGAAGATTTTACCTGATGTTGAGCAGCAAGTTCATGACGCAAATTGGCCAGGCCACGCTCGAGACCCACAGGATAAATCTGAGGATTCAAGAAACGCGTATACGCTGCGTCCAGGCGCATGAGTGCCGCGTGACAACGGTCGCGAGCAACCTCAATAGACTCGCTCTCCCCTACACGCTTGCCGCCTTCTACCAGCCTTACCATCAGCTCGCGAGAAGTTCCTTCAAGCTTGTGAGTTGAATACGGGTCAATAATGTCGACAACAGTTGCCTTAGACTCTGGACTCTTGGTTACCAGGTAATCTGGGTCAAAAATCATGTCGCCTGCAGGACAGCCGTTTGCATCATAGAAGCGGCGAATGTGCTGAATGCCTGGGACGGTACGCTTGTAGGCCATCTCGGACAGCTTGATAACAGGAGTCCAAGGCTCAGCAGCAGACTGACGGCGAGCAGTTAACTTGTAGACGCCACCAAGAGAAGGCTGAGGATCGCAGGTAGCAAGCTTAGTACCAACACCAAAAGCATCAATAGGCGCGCCTTGGGCAAAGAGCGACTGAATGGTGTACTCATCAAGATCGTTTGAGACAGAAATCTTGATATATGGAAGACCAGCCTCATCAAAGGCTTTACGAGCCTCCTTGGAAAGGCGTGCGAGGTCTCCAGAGTCAATGCGGACAGCGCTCAGGCGCTCGCCGCGCTCCTCCATCTCTTTTGCCACAATGATGGCGTTCTTGATGCCTTCGTGAACATCATAGGTATCAAGCAGAAGTGAGCAGTTAGTTGGGCTAGATTTTGCAAACGCCCTAAAGGCATCAAGCTCAGTATCAAACGACATTACCCAAGAGTGTGCGTGGGTACCAAAAACAGGAATGCCGTAAATTTTGCCAGCAAGAACATTTGAAGTGCTTGAAGCACCTGCAATATAGGAAGCGCGAGCAACTGCCAAGCCACCATCTGGACCTTGCGCACGACGCAGGCCAAAGTCAGAGACGGGATTGCCCTGAGCAGCCTTGATAACGCGAGCACACTTAGTTGCGGCCAAAGTCTGGAAGTTGACTAGGTTAAGCAGGGCGGTCTCAATGAGCTGACAATCAACAATAGAACCCTCAACGCGGACCATAGGCTCACGTGGGAAAACAAGCTCTCCCTCTGGAATTGCGTCAATGGTTACATTGAGCTTGTGGTTGCACAAAAACTCCAAAAACGCTGGCTTAAAGAGACGACCGCCACCAGGAGAGTTAATGCTTGTCAGGTAGTCGATGTCGTCATCTTCAAAGACAAAGTTCTCAATTAAGTCGACAATTTGACCAGTACCACAAGAAATTGCAAATCCACCATTAAAGGGGTTCTCGCGGAAAAATGCAGTAAAACATGCCTCCGCATCAACAAGACCCGCTTCCCAATAACCCTGAGCCATTGTGAGCTCATACAAGTCTGTATTAAGGCTTACGTCCGAAGGCTTGGTACGATCAGTGAGTGACATAGTTGCTCTTTTCGATTGGTCAAAAACTGACAGTGAGACGATATATCTAGAGTAGCAGTCCTACAAAATAAATTGGCTTACAACAAAGATAACTGCGAGAATTACCACAGTTCCAATAACAATTTTTTGCCCCAGAGGCATTTTGATGTCTTCGTCGTCCTCATCGGGCTCCATGAGAGCACGGCCCTTTGCGCGCTGCTCCTGAATGCGACGAATTTGCTCGGCCTCCTGCTGAGCTGCCTGACGTGCGGCACGCTGCTGAGCTTCACTTTCCGCTACTGCATCCACCTCTGCCTGAACTGCAGCTTCTGCCTGGGCAGCACGGGTCTTCTCTGCACGAAGCGTCTCAAGCTCAGCGCGCTCCTTCTCTGCGCGAAGAGCCTCGAGCTCCCTGCGCTCTTTCTCTGCGCGAAGCGCTTCCAGCTCGGCGCGCTCCGCGTCCGTGAGTGCAGCCGCCTGTGGCGCTGGGGTGGTTTGGAGCTCTTCGGGTTTCTCGACAGACATGGTTACTCCTCGGTTTGTGTGTCGGGGATGCTGGTGGTGGCGTCGTTGGCGGCGTCTCCGTGTGCCGTGCGGAGCTTGAGCGCGGGACCTTCAACGCCCGTTGCGTCAAAAGCTGGCACAAAACTCTCGGAGACGGTTTCGCCCTCCTGCCACCACAGGTTCTCAAAGCCCAGGTCATCCGCATGACAGAGCACCAACTCGTACTCCTCGTCAGAAAGCGTTCCAGAAAGCGGACCGCCAACCGCGCGCATGCGCTCGTTGGGCGTGTACTGATTCATGATTGATACGTCTACATCATTATGACAAAGATTCCAGACGCGGTTGAGCACCTCACAGGAATCGTCCGCGTGCGTGGGCATGACCAGGTGACGCACAATGATGCCCTGCAACATGCGACCGTCATCGTCAAGTTTGCGACCGCCGCGACTCATCACTGAGTCATACATAACTTCAAGCGCCGCCATGGACATCTCTGGATAATCTGCTGCGTATGAGAGCTCTTTTGCCAGCGCGGGGTCTGCGTACTTGACGTCTGTTAGCCAGATATCAATGACGCTTGAAACTTTCTGTACGACCTCTGGCAGCTCATATCCCGAAGTATTGCACACTATTGGGAGCGTCAATCCCGCCTCTTTTGCCAGCGTCACTGCTTCAATTATGTGTGGCGAGAAGTGCAAGGGAGTTACAAGGTTAATGTTGAGCGCACCCTGAGCTTGCAGTTCAAGCATCATCTGGGCAAGGCGCTCGGTTGTGACAGGCTTGCCAAAACCCTCCTGCGAGATCTGATGATTCTGACAGAACACACATCTGAGCGGGCAACCTGTGAAGAAAATTGCACCCGATCCAGCCTCGCCCGAGATAGGAGGCTCCTCCCAGAAGTGCAGCGCTGAACGAGCCACACGAATGGTGCTTGAAGCTCCACAAAGGCCCGCTTTACCGGCGTTTCTTTGAGCATGGCAACGCCTTGGGCAGAGTTCACAGACGTCGTAGGCAGAAAACGTAAGGGTATTAGGTGATGGTGCACTACCCAAGGGTTTCTCGCCTCCCGTCGTATCTGCCCAGGCAGATGGTGGTATAAAAAACGCGCAGGTTCTCTGCGCGCGTCAAAGTCATGGTGGAGATAAAGGGATTCGAACCCTCGGCCTCTGCCTTGCGAAGGCAGCGCTCTCCCAACTGAGCTATATCCCCGTTGCGGTACTTATTGTGGCAATCAGGGGCAGGTATGTCAATGATTATGCGAGCGGAATGAAGTGGCTCGCAGGCCGTCGAGGAGGCGCGTGGCGTTTCCGTGGGCCGTTGGGATACTTCCGTGGGCCGTCAGAGCTTAAACACAGGCTACCGAGGCAGAAAAATATCCTTCCCCGCAGTCATCTATGAACCCACCTTCATAAGGTGGGCGCCGCGCTCGAGCGTTCCAGCTTCCTTAACAACGAAGGATGCCTGTACTGAACACGAGATTAGGCTCCCTGAAAAAACTTGTCGGTTCACCCAGTTTAGACCGCGGGAGAAGGACAATTCTTACTATAAAGAGATTATAAAAAGATTAAAGTCTTGACTTGTTTTTTAATGAGCAGCACAATTAAATGGTATGGATTTTAGCAGTTAAATACTGTTTTTTATTGGAGGGTATACGGCTTGAACCTCTGGGTAACCATGTTTTGTGTTTTCCTCTCGGCTGGTCTTGGTTCAGCTTTGATTACCCCTGCCGTTCGTCAACTGGCTTGGAAGCTTGGAGTTGTCGATAAACCCTCTGCACGTCGAGTCAATAAAAAACCTATTCCTCGCATGGGCGGCGTTGCAATTTTCTTTGGGTTAGCCGTTGCTATGCTGGTGCGTTATGGCGTTGAAGCAATCCTTGGACATGCCGAGATTACGCTTGCTACTCGCTATTACCTGAACGTTAATTTTTGGGTTGTTGGCGCAGCCTTTGTGGTCATCTTCTTGACCGGCCTGCTCGATGATATTTTTTCTCTCAAGCCTATTCAGAAACTCGCTGGTCAAATTATTGCTGCATGCATTGCCGCTGCAGGCGGTCTGATTATCGGTAACGTTGTTGATCCGTTTTCCGCGTACGGCTTTGTGGATCTTGGATGGCTCGCCTATCCAGCAACGGTCATTTACCTGGTTGCTTACGCCAACATCATTAACCTTATCGACGGCCTTGACGGACTTTCTTCAGGTATTACCTGCATTGCCTCTACCACTATGTTTGTGCTTTCCATTTGGGCGGGCCGCTTTGATGCAGCGCTTTTAAGTGCAGCAATCGCTGGCACCACGCTGGGATTCTTAGTTCACAACTCGTACCCCGCAACTATTTTCATGGGCGATTCTGGTTCGCTAACCTTGGGATTTGCTCTGGGAACAATTTCACTTTTGTCCGTCACCCGTTGGGCGGGACTCACAACTATCATTGTTCCTCTCGTCGTTGCAGGCATTCCAATTATTGATACGTTCTCGGCAATTGTCCGCCGTACCCGCGCGCATGTTAGTTTTGCTACTGCCGACCGCGGACACATCCATCACCGCTTAATGGCTCACGGTTATAATCAGCGCCAAGCGGTACTTTTGATGTACGGTTGGACTGCCCTTCTGTGCGTTGGCTCGCTCATTATGACGCAGGTCAATACGCTGCCTCGTATTGCAATTTTTGTCATGCTACTTACCATGTCTGCTTTCTTTGCAAAGTACCTGCACCTCTTTGAGCCTGTTCTGCTTCACCATACTGATCCAAAGACTGGTGAGGACGAACTCATTACCCCTAAAGATCCAGGCTTCGATGAAGAAATTAAGCAGCTCCACGAAGAAGAACACGAGCACATCGAAGAACTCATTCACAGAGACCACAAGAGCGAATAACCTGGGGAAACGACTACTCGCAAGCCAACTTTCCGTGAACTCGCGGTTTCGTTTACGTGAGCTGTGGCTGCGGCTACACGGGTTTCTCGCCGTTCGCCAACAACCAGCTCACGCGCCTAAAAAGTGCAAAGAATCTGTATTTGTGGCACAGATTCTTTAACAAAATCAGGCAAATCCACAGTTTCTTTTGCATTTTTAGGCAAAATTTACAGATTCTTTAACGAAATCAGGCACGTGAAAGATAGGCGCTTCGGCCCTGAATTTTTGAGCCTGAAAGCTGCATCATGTCTGAGTGAATTTACTCAGACATGGCGAGAAAAACCGGCAAAACTACTCAGACTTCGTGTACTTTTCCGGCAAATTGCTCAGACATGGCGAGAAAATCAGGCTCGCCGGGACCTCAACGGAGCACCATGGGCGCACCAGGGTTTCTCGCCAAAAGAAAACCCCGCACATCCAAAAGGACATACGGGGTCTAGCTATCTAGCTGTAATGAAATTGCTCAGCGCAAGCTGAAGTTACTCAGCGAGAGCCTTCTTAGCGATCTCTGCAAGATCTGCGAAGCCCTGCTCGTCAGAGTAAGCAATCTCTGCGAGAACCTTGCGGTCAAGCTCAACACCAGCGAGCTTGAGGCCGTGCATGAACTTGCTGTAAGAAAGGTCGTTGATGCGTGCTGCAGCGTTGATACGCTGAATCCACAGTGCGCGGAAATCACGCTTCTTGTTACGACGGTCACGGTAAGCATACTGACCAGAATGCTGTGCCTGCTCCTTCATACCACGGAAGGTACGAGAGGAAGTTCCGTAATAACCCTTTGTGCGCTCGACGAGCGTCTGACGCTTCTTGCGACCAGCAACTGCGCGCTTAACTCTTGCCATATCTAATCACTCCTTGTTATTTGATCTGGTGGGTGGCGCGCTTAGTTCTTAGCGCCCATACGCTGAGAAACTACTGCTGCATCGCCAGCGGAAAGAACAGCTTCTTTACGGAAGCCACGGATACGCTTCTGGGACTTCTTGGTAAGAATGTGGCTCTTAAAAGCCTTAGCACGCATAATCTTGCCAGTACCGGTGCGGCGGAAACGCTTAGCCGAACCCTTGTGCGTCTTCATCTTAGGCATACTACTTCTCCTCCTGTGTGGTGCCATCCTCAGCACCCTCGGGCTTCTCGTCAAACGCTCCCTTGATTGGAGCAACGAGCATGTGCATGTTACGGCCTTCAATGAGCGGTTTCTGCTCAATTGTGGCAAAAGGCTTCAAATCTTCAGCAAGGCGATCAAGTACAATACGGCCCTGCTCTGGGTGAGCCATCTCGCGTCCACGGAACATGATGGTGATCTTGACGCGTGCTCCCTTCTTGAGGAAGCGCAGTACGTGACCCTTCTTGGTCTCGTAATCGCCCACATCAATCTTTGGGCGGAACTTCATCTCTTTGACTTCGATCTTGACCTGGTTCTTGCGAGCTGCCTTGGCCTTGCGAGCCTGCTCATACTTGAACTTACTGTAATCAAGAATCTTGCATACAGGAGGCTCGGCATTTGGAGCAATCTCTACGAGATCAAGACCGTGCTCACGAGCTCTCTTCATTGCATCATTGACGCCAAAAAGACCAAGCTGACTACCATCAGCGTCAATCAGACGGCATGTGCGAGCAGTGATTTCCTCATTGATGCGAGGACCATCGTTCTTGGCTATCTTGTACACCTTCCCTCTTGGACAATTGCTTGTCCGCCAATAAAAAACCCAGTGCACAAGCAACTGGGAGACAATACGCACGGGTAGCGTGCAAAGGTTAAATTGTCTGACCAGACAGCTGCTTTTGCGCTGTGTAGGTGGGGACTCACGTTCAATCCCGCTTCAAAAGTACCTTGTAAGGTTACCTCTAACAAGAAGACATTACAAGTACCAAGTTAGATATGACGAGAAATTCACATCTAGCTTAAACTTTTAGCTGGTGCCCGAGGTGGGACTTGAACCCACACGAGTTTCCTCAAAGGTTTTTGAGACCTCCGCGTCTGCCATTCCGCCACTCGGGCTAAAAAGTTTGCATAGGTACTATACCGCACCTATGCAAATCTGTCTTGCTAAATCATCAAAGTTATAGCTGATTTAATCCTGTAAGAAAGGGTTAGTTGCTATCTCTGCCTCAAGAGACGTTTGATTTCCATGTCCTGACAAAATAATGGAGGTTGGGTCAAGCTCTGTCTTGATGCGGTTCAGAGAAGCTTTAAGTGTTTCAAAGTTGCCGCCTGGAAGGTCTGTTCTTCCTGCAGAGCCCTGGAAAAGCGTATCGCCTACAAAAACGGCGCCAGTAGCAGTTCCCTCACCCACCAAAACAATGCCGCCAGGAGTGTGACCAGGGGTTTCCATAATCTTGAACTGTGCAGTTCCAACAGAGAGAACATCTCCCTCGTGAAGAAAACCGTCTGGCTCTGGAGCATCATCATAAATCTCGTTTGAGTTATGAGCCCTCTTTGCAAGTTCATTATCTGCTTCGTTGATTAGGTACTGAGCGCCAGGCACAGCAAGCTTCAAAGCCTTAACGCCGCCAACATGATCAGCATGGCCGTGAGTAGCAACAATGTACTTAAGCTCAAGGTTCAAGAGCTGTGCAGCAATCTCTGCACCCGATGCACCAGCATCAATAATCATGCACTCATTACCAGAAACGTAAATGTAGCAGTTAGTCTCAAGAGGACCTACTTTAAAGACACCAATCTGGTCTTTTGCGTGATGGCAACCACCGTGACCGTGATGGCCGCAGCAACCGCCATGACCATGCTCACCGTGGCCATGCTCGCCATGATGACCGCAGCAGCCACCGTGTCCGTGCTCTTCCTCGTGATTATGACCGCAAGAGCAGCCCTCATTTTGATTAGCCATAGAGTCTCCTTCTCATCTGATTAGCGCCTTCACCTGGCATAATACGACGAGCGTCGTAGACAGAAGGCACGCGAGTTACAAATGCAAATAAGGTATCAAGCAAGCTGGTATCAGAGATAGAAACCAAGAAACGCATACGTACTACGCCCTGCTCGCCCACTTGTGTAGCTGCAGAAAGAATGTTTGCACCAGCGTCAGACAGCGCAACCGTGACGTCTTTAAGAAGGCCCATGCGGTCCGTTGCCTCAACGACAATCTCTACCCTAAACTCAGTAGCGCCGCTGGCATCCCAAGAAACAGGGATGATACGCTTTGGATCGTTGAGCAGGTCTTTAACGTTAGGGCAATTGGCGCGGTGAACAGAAACGCCGCGACCGCGTGTAATAAAGCCCACAATATCGTCACCTGCAACAGGATTGCAGCAATGTGCTAGATGAACAAGCAAATCTGGATCACCGTTTACCACAACGCCGCAGTTAGACTTCTTGGGACGACTACCCTTGGCGGTACGAGAAATAACGTAGGAGCGAACCAAAGGCTGATCGTTTGCAATTGCCTTGTTCTTCTCCTGAAGGCGTGCCGCATTGCGCTCTTGCTCAGTAACAACCTCGGGATTTTTCTCCTCTAAGATTTCGCTCACGCGATTAACAACCTGCTTAGCAGACTGATTACCTGCACCAATTCCCGCAAACAGATCATCTACACTGCGATAATCAAACTGCTCGGTGAGCTGATCAAGCGCCTTTACCGTGCGCGTAGCGCTGATGCCATAGCCACGCTTGCGCAGCTCTTTTGCAAGTTCAGAACGGCCGCGTTCGGCATCGTCAGACTTGTTCTCTTGCGAGAAATACTTACGAATCTTTGCACGTGCAGACGGCGTCTTTACCAGCGTCATCCAGTCGCGAGAAGGGCGAGCATTCTTGTTAGTCAAAATCTCAATGCGGTCACCCATCTGAAGCGTATGCGTCAGCGGAACTACAGAGCCATTGACGCGTGCACCAACACAGTGATTACCCACCTCAGTATGAACGGCGTAAGCAAAGTCCAGAGGTGTTGAATTGACGCGCAAGCTCATGACCTCGCCCTTTGGCGTGAAAACAAAAATCTCATGCTCAAAGAGGTCTACACGCAAGTTATCCAAGAACTCGTGGGGATCGTCAATATCGTCTTCAACAGCCCAGTCAAGACTGCGGCGAATCCAGTTGATAGTTGAATCAATAAGCTTGTCTTCAGAGGACATCTTGCCCTTTGAATTGCCCTGCTCCTTATACAGCCAGTGAGCAGCAATACCGTACTCAGATGCCTCGTGCATCTCGGCGGTTCTAATCTGAATTTCAATAGGGCGACCATCAGGGCCAATAACTGTTGTGTGTAAGGACTGATAGAGATTTGCCTTTGGCGTTGCAATGTAGTCCTTAAAACGACCAGGCATTGGATGCCACAGTGCATGAATAGCACCAAGTGCCGAGTAGCAATCGCCTACGTTTTTAGTAATAACACGCAGAGCGATAAGATCGTAGATGTTGGAGAACTCTCTGCCCTTGCGGACCATCTTTTGATAAATGGACCACAGGTGCTTAGGACGTCCCGTAATCTGGAAGTCAGTAAGACCAGCGGCATTAAGCTCATCTGTCAGAGTCTTTTTAGCGTTGTTGAGGTCATTCTCTCTTTGTGCACGAGAGTCAGAGACCATGCGAGCAACACGCTGGTACTCCTCTGGTTCAAGCCAGAAGAAAGACAAATCCTCAAGCTCCCACTTAACCGAAGAGATACCCAGACGGTCAGCAAGTGGTGCATACACGTCCATGGTTTCTCGCGCCTTAAACAGACGACGATCCGGTGGAAGTGCTGCCAGCGTACGCATGTTATGAAGACGGTCGGCAAGCTTGATGATAACAACGCGGATGTCCTTTGACATAGCGAGGAACATTTTACGCAGGTTAAGCGCTTGTTTCTCGTCCATTGAACTGACTTCGATGGACGTAAGTTTTGTGACGCCGTCAACAAGCTCAGCCACTGACTCACCAAAGCGAGAAGAAATTTCATCTAGTGAGGCAGACGTATCTTCTACGGTATCGTGCATAAGGGCAGCGCAGATGGTGTCTTCATCCATATGAAGATCGTGCGCAAGAATAAGGGCCACTTCAACTGGGTGGTTGATATAAGGCTCGCCAGAACGACGGCGCTGATCTTTGTGATAGTCAGCAGCAAAGGCATATGCAGCAGCAATCTTTGCCTGAGCTTCCTCAGGCAAATATGTGCGCACGGCTCCCTCAAGCAGACGGTAATTATCCGCGCCTGGCGCCTTGGCCTCTTTTTTGGTCCTCTCGTCACTCATCAGAGGACTCCCTTCCCCCATCAAACGTTGAACCAATTTCTGGAACGATGGGTTTTGTTATAGCATCTGCCAGCTCATCTGGTGAAGCAGAAAGTACCCATTCAGCAAATGATTCAAACTCAGCGTGTGCTTTAAGCCCCTCAGCGTAGCGTGCAGACTCCAGCAAGTCCATGTGCGAAGCTTGACTATTGACGGAGATTGTTCGCGATTGATCAAATCCTTCAATGCTAATAAACCCTAGCTCAGCAAAAACGTCAAGTGCAACACGAACGGTTTGCTCGTCAGCCTTAGATCGCGGGTCAATTTCTAGCGCCATCTGCGCAATATCTTCATCAGTGAGTGCTGAATCGGCTGTCTGAGCACCAAGCTTTGGCTGCAGTGCCGTAAGCGCGCGGTAAACAGCTACCAGGGCTTCTCGCTGTGGTGCATGAGAAGAAAGAATGCGCTCGTTCACACGCATATCATGTGCATCAAATAGCATCTGAATTACAGAAGGCTTACCGTCTCTACCTGCGCGTCCGCTCATCTGATTGAACGCAACACGACCAAACGGCAGGTGATATAGGATAACCTGGCGAATATCGGAGATGTTGACACCCTCGCCAAACGCACTTGTTGCCATAATGCAGCAAACGTCTCCACGTCTAAAGGCACGTTCAACATTCTTGCGTATCTGAGGCGTCAGACCTGCGTGGTAAAAAGCAATCTTGTGACCAAGCTCTGGAATGCGATGACGCAACATGCGCGTCAAAGCCTGCGCCTGCTCTCTTGAATTGACGTAGACAACCGTTTTTGTGCCGTCAGACACAAGGGAAAGCAGCGCACATTCCCTGTCTTTTGCGCCGCGAAGGTCCTTAAGTTCAAGGTTAGTGCGCGCAGTTTTGTCTTTGTATACGTGTTCCGCTTCTATAGAGAGAAGCTCACAGATATGCTGAGCTGCCTGTGTGGTAGCCGTAGCTGTTGTAGCAAGTACCTGCGGACATCCAAGCATCTTTAGTACTTGTGGCATTTGCGCATACGCAAGCCTGCCCTCAGAAGCATTCATGCCCACGTGATGTGCCTCGTCAAACACTACAAATGAGATGTTTTGCGCCGCGACAAACTGATCAGCGTGGAGCGAGAAGAACTCTGGAGTAGTCAGCACAATATCAAGCTCATTGTTTGTCATGCGAGCAAACAGGTCTTCTCGGCTGGAAAGGTCTGTTTCTCCGTTGAGTACCTCGACAGAAATTCCTAGAGGCTTAAAGGTGTTTTTTATGCTTTGAACCTGGTCGTTGATGAGGGCGCGCAGCGGATAGACAAACACGCTCATTTTATGTTGCAGCAGCGCGACACGAGCAGCATGAACCTGGAAAATAAGCGATTTACCTCTACCTGTTGCCATGACAGAGAGACAAGACGTTCCTTGAGAGAGAACCTCTAGTGTTTTCTTTTGCAGAGGCAAGAGTTCTCTTGAACCAATCATGGACGTGACCAGGGTCTGGGTAAGCTCCTCAGAAGAAAGACTCTCCAGCTCACGGCGCTTTTGCTGCGCCTGTTCTTGGGAGGCCTCATCAGCCTCTGTAGTCTCTTTGGTAACCACCAGAGGCAAATCAGCAGCGCTGCCGAGAAGATCTGCTTCAATGGGGCCGTCATCTTCATCAGTAAAGTCTCTGTAGAGAATATCTCTGACCATGAGTTTTGGCTTGGTTCTACCCTGCCAGGTCTCGTTAACTGCTTCAAAAATCAAATCAACAGCGCCGTCATACTCAGCTGCCGCCTCAACATGAGGCGTTCTAAACATGATGGATGAAATTGAAGAAATGCCATTTGAAGCCATAAAACAAAGATGAGCTCCGCCTGCGCCAACACGTGAGCGATTCTTCATCACTACACCCTTGACGCCAAAGAGCGGCTTTTTATTACCCTGACCAAAAGGTTGCAGTGCCTCAAGGGCATCAATGGAGTTAATGGTAATTTCATCAAGGTTTACTAGTGCTGTTACTTCTCCTGAAGCCTCAAACTCTTCTTCTGGAAGCTCTGCCATAACCTTTGATAAACGCTTTCTAAAAGCATCAATCTTTGCTGTTTCTACCGTTACGCCAACGGCTCCTTGGTGGCCACCAAAACGGACGGTAAGGTCTGCACACTGTTCAACGGCGTGGAATAAATCAACGGAGCCAACAGAGCGGCCAGAACCGCGAGCAACTCCATCTTGGATGGTAAACAGAATGCAAGGCACGTGATAGCGATTAACAATTCTTGAAGCAACAATGCCCTTTACGCCCTCATGCCAGCCCTCTTTGGCAAGCACAATTGCGCGGCCGCCGTCATAAATTTCTTTTGCCTGCTCAAGTGCTTCATCGGTAAGCTTTGCCTCAATAGCACGACGCTCGGCATTAATCTCTTCTAGTTTTCCAGCAAGAATGGTTGCCTCTTCCGCGTCTTCTGTAAGGAGAAGGTCAAGCGCAATATCAGTAGTGCCCATGCGTCCTGCCGCATTAAGGCGAGGAATAATAGAAAACGGCAGATTATCTGCAGAAATCTGGGCAATATCTTGACCAGCAACAGCAGCTAGAGCCACAAGACCTGGACGAAGACCTTTCTGCAGGCGTTTCACACCTTCAGAAACCAGCGCACGATTCTCTTTGTTGAGCATCATCATGTCAGACAGTGTGCCCAACATAGCAACATCAATGTAATCAAGCCAAAGCTGAGGCTGATCTTGAAGCTGTCCTAAAACCTGCACCAGCTTAAGGGCAACGCCTGCACCAGCAAGTTCTCTGGAAGGACAATCCTCAACAAGCTTTGGATCAGTTACTGGAACACCCTGGGGCACCAAATCTGCAGGCTCATGGTGATCGGTGACAACAACATTAATCCCCTGCTGTAAAAGCCAAGCAACTTCTTGAGCAGCAGCAATGCCGTTATCTACCGTAATAATTAAATCTGGCTTTCTATCTTGCAAAACTCTTGCAAGAGCCTCTTTTGAAAGTCCGTATCCCTCACCAAAACGATGCGGAATATACGGCAAAACATCTGCTCCCAATCGACGTAAAGCCAGGGTAAGCAAACACGTTGAACTCATTCCATCAACATCAAAATCACCAAAAACGGCAATCTTTTTATGCTCAACAATTGCCTTATGAACGCGGGCGGCAACCTCAGCCATTCCAGGAATACACTGTGGATCAAGCCAATCCCTTTGCAAGGATGGCGAGAGAAACTCTCGAGCTGCGGCTACATCAGTAAATCCACGTGCTACTAATACACGAGCAACAAGTGAAGTAACGTGCAATTCTTTTTTAAACAGCGACTCTAGATATACGTCTTGTGTAAGAACACTCCAACGAGTGCTTTTCTCGATGCCGGGCATCATGTCCTCTTTTCTGTGGCGGCAGAGCCAGCCAGGGGCACCTCGGGCGCCCGCGAATGTTTATCTCTTTTATTCTACCCGTGTCACCGGACAAAAAATGACTAGCCCACAAATTAGTGAGCTAGTCATAAAAAATTTAAATCAAAGTTGCTTGCGCGGAGCTATCAAGATTTCTTGCACAGCGCTATCAAGAAGACGGGTTTCTCGCCAGGCGAACTTAGAAATCAACCACGCCGTCAGAGTTTTCCCACTCCTCAACAAAATCGCTGTAGGTACCTGCGAGAATTGCTTCTCGCGCCTGACGCATCAGCTCAAGCAAGAAGTAAATATTGTGCATAGAAAGCAGCTGACCACCTAGCATCTCATGCTGCTTGACCAGGTGATTGATGTACGCGCGAGAATAACCGCCCGTACAGACAGGACAGGTGCACTTGGCATCAAGAGGACCCGCATCAGCAAAGTACTTAGCGTTCTTGAGGTTCATGCGGCCCTCATGGGAAAACGCGGTACCCATACGTGCGGTGCGCGTTGGAAGCACGCAGTCAAACATATCAATGCCACAAGCAACACCGCGGATAAGCGTGGATGGATTGCCAACACCCATCAGATAACGAGGCTTATTGCGAGGCATGTAATCGGCGCAAAGTGGCGCCAACGTCTCAAACATGACCTCGTGAGGCTCTCCAACGGAATAGCCACCAATGCCATAACCAGGGAAATCGCCAATCGACTCAAGGTGCTCAATGGAGCGCTTGCGCAAATCAAGGTGCATGCCACCCTGAACAATGCCAAAGAGCGCCTGATCAGGACGGGTATGAGCCTTAAAACACCTTTCGGCCCATGCGCTTGAAAGCTCAACACCACGCTCAACTTTTTTGCGCTCGGCAGGATAGCCTACGCACTGATCAAGCTGCATAACAATGTCTGCACCAAGGTTCTGCGCAATCTGCATATTAGTTTCTGGCGTCCAATACGACCATGCGCCGTCGTAATCTACTGCACGGAATTTAACGCCCTCGTCAGAGAGCTTCATGAACTCCTCGTGACTAAAGACCTGGAATCCGCCTGAATCCGTCAGAATTGGTCCATGCCACTGCATAAAGTCATGCAAGCCACCCATCTGTGCAACCAGCTCATCTCCTGGGCGCTGAGACAGATGGTACGTATTTGCCAGAATAATTTTGGCGCCAAGGTCACGGACGGTATCGGTCATCAAACCTTTAACGGTTGCCTTAGTACCAACCGGCATGAAAATAGGCGTTGGAATATCACCATGAGGCGTATGGAAGATGCCGGCGCGTGCGTGCGTCTTAGGATCTTCGGCGAGAAGTTCGTAGGTAAACCAAGAATCTTCTTTTTTCTCTGCCCAATTTTCTGTGTGTACGCAGGAAATTTTGGTGGTAAAACCCTGTGCTTTTTTGGAGCCGTCTGGCATGTAACCTCGATTACAACGTGCGGAGAGCGTCAACCAAAGCTGTCTTGCCCTCTGTTTTCTGGTCCTTCATTTTTATCACACGTGCAGGACATCCCGCTACCACGGCGTTTGCTGGAACGTCCTCAACTACCACAGCACCTGCTGCGACAACAGCTCCTTCTCCAACGCGAATGCCCTCGATAACCACGGCATTTGCGCCAATAAGGACGTTATCCTCAACGATAACTGGCGTAGCAGATGCAGGCTCAACAACACCAGCAAGAACAGTACCAGCACCAATGTGGCAGTTCTTACCAACAGTTGCACGGCCGCCCAGAACAGCACCCATGTCAATCATGGTGCCCTCACCAATAACAGCACCAATGTTAATAACAGCACCCATCATAATGACGGCATTGTTACCAATCTCAACGCGCTCACGAATCAGTGCACCTGGCTCAATACGTGCGTTTACATCCTTCATGTTAAGCAGAGGAACGCCGGAGTTTCGACGGTCATTCTCGATGTCAAAATACTCAAATGCGTCTGCATTTTGCTCAACAACACTCTTGAGCTCGGACCAATCGCCAAAGACTACCTTTGAGGTGCCCTCACCATACACACGAGAAGATCCATACGACACAGAAGCACCCTCGCGCTCTTTGACGTAGAGCTTAATGGGGGTCTTCTTCTCTGACGTAGCAATGTAATTAATAATTTCCTGGGCGTCCATGCGCGTCCTTTCTTAATCAAACAGGCGCCGACCTGCAAAGATCAGCATGTGTATTTATCCAAAAATCAACTCTTCAAAGGTATAGAAACCTGGAGCTTTTGTAAGCAATTTCTCAGCGCACGCAACGGCACCGTTCACAAAAATCTGACGAGACGTTGCACGATGAGTCAGACATACTTCCTCATCCTGTCCAAAGAAATGCACTTCATGAGTGCCAGCCACCGTGCCGCCTCTGAGTGCAAACACGCCAATCTCATCTTTGGTGCGAGCTCCGCAGAAGCCCTCGCGACCAGAAACAACGGGGCGAGTTCCCTCTGGATCAATAGCGGCGAGCAGCAGCTTTGCTGTGCCGGATGGAGCGTCGACCTTCTGGTTGTGGTGCGTCTCCACAATCTCGGTATCCCAGCCGTCAAGCGCCTCAGCAGCCATAGCTACCGCGCGCCTCAACACAGCAACGCCCACCGAATAGTTTGCCGCATGAATCACCGGCACGCTCTCCCCCAGCTGCTTCAGCTCTGAAAGCTGCTCTGGCGAGAAACCCGTGGTACCAGAAACCAGCGCACACCCGCGCTCACGCACAAAGCCGACAACAGCCTCAAAAGCAACAACGCCAGAGAAATCCACAACCACATCAGGCGTCTGCGCAACGGAGCTTAGCTGATTGATATTCTCGTGACCAAACGCACCAAGTACCTCAAAACCGTGAGCAATCAGGGTTTGCTCAATGAGCTTTCCCATCTTGCCGGTACCAATTACTACTGCACTAGGCATCAAGAAGACCAGCCTTTCTCATAGCGTTTTCAAGCACCTCGGCGTGCTCATCAGTCATCTTCCACAAAGGTAGACGATAATTTTCTTCCATAAGTCCCATACGAGCCAGAGCGGCCTTAACAGGAATTGGATTAACCTCACAGAAGAGGGCGTGTACCAGGTCAAGATACTGAAGTTGAAGCTCGCGAGCAAGAGAGACCTCTCCGCGGTGCCATGCAACTACCAGGTCATGAACCATCTTTGGATCAAGGTTAGACCAAACAGAAATGACACCAGAAGCGCCAAGAGAAAGCAGAGGCACAATCATGTCGTCATTTCCAGACCACATAGTAAAGTCATCGCTCAGATAACGAGCAACCTTTGTTGCGTATGCAATATCGCCAGAAGCCTCTTTAATGCCCCATGCATTTGGATGTGCCGCAAGTCTCTGAACATTGCGCTCAGAAATTGAGCAGCCCGTTCTACCAGGAATGTTATACAAAATACAAGGAACATCAACGCGGTCGAGTACATACGAGAAGTGCTGGTAGATGCCCTCTTCGTTACTCTTGTTGTAGTAAGGAGTAATGAGCAGCAGGCCATCAACACCCGCCTTCTCTAGAGCCTCTGCTTTGCGCAAAGACTCAGCAGAAGAGTTGGAGCCAGCACCGCCAATAACAGGAACTTTGCCCTGAGCTCTGGCAAGGATTGCCTTAACTACCTCGATGTCCTCCTCATCTGTCATGGTTGAGGACTCGCCGGTAGTGCCAAGAGCGAGAATACCGTCAATTCCCTGCTCAATCTGGAAGTCTACAAAGCGCTCAAGTGCCTCGAAGTCAACATTTCCCTGAGCATCAAATGGGGTTACTAAAGCGGTGATTGCACCAGTCAAATTCTTCATGTCCATAGTTTTTCTCGCCCTCTAACGTGTGGTGTTTATAGTTGTTTGTTGCGCAAGATCAGAAAAATCGGAGCCATCAAATGCAAGCGTTGCAAAGTAATCGGCCTCAGTCTCAGCGCGGCGAATAAGCTGCACGGATCCATCTTCTAGAAGCAGCAGCTCAGCGGAGCGCAGACGGCCGTTGTAGTTATAGCCCATCGAGAAACCATGAGCGCCCGTATCGTGAATGAACAAGAAGTCACCCACAGCTACCTCTGGGAGCTGGCGGTTCTTTGCAAACTGATCGTTATTCTCGCAAAGCCCGCCTACAACGTTGTACGCATGTGTTGCAGGAGCGTCCTCTTTGCCCATAACAGTGATGTGATGATAGGCATCGTAGATTGCAGGACGCATAAGGTTTGCCGCGCAGGCGTCTACGCCTAGGTAGTGGCGGTACGTCTCTTTTTGGTGCAAAACGCGGGTAACAAGCGCACCAGCGGGACCCAAAAGCCAGCGTCCAAGCTCGGTGTAAATGGCAACGTCTCCCATTCCTGCGGGAACTAGAACCTCTTCAAAGGCGCGCTTTACACCCTGACCAATGGCCAAGACGTCAGGCTCAACCTGGTCTGGCTTATATGCCACACCAATGCCACCAGAAAGATCAATAAATTCAATATGAATATCAAGCTCTCTGTGCAGCTTAACGGCAAGCTCAAAAAGGACGCGCGCAAGATTTGGATAGTAATCTTCCTCTTGAGCGTTACTAGCCAAGAATGCATGGAGGCCAAACTCAGTGACACCTTTGGTCTTAAGATACGCAAACGTCTGGAAAAGCTGCTCTTCTGTCATGCCAAACTTAGCATCATCGGGATTTCCAATAATGCCATTTTGCGACTCAAACACGCCACCAGGATTAAGGCGTGCGCACATGACCTGCGGCATGTTGCTTCCCACTGCTTCTTCAAGCGTTGTAAGCATGTCGCCGCCAGCGTCTAAGTTAATAATGGCTCCCAGCTCATGAGCGCGAGCAAAGTCAAGCACCGTAGTGTCGTTTGACGAGAGCATAATGTTTTGACCGGTGACTCCACAGGCTTTTGCAAGGGTGAGCTCGGTGGCATTTGCACAGTCACAGCCACAACCAAGCTCTGCTAGCAACTTCACAATGTAAGGATTTGGCGTAGCCTTAACCGCAAAGTACTCTTTAAAGCCAGCGTTCCAGCTAAAAGCCTCTTGTAACAGCTTTGCACGGCGAACAATCTCTGCCTTGTTATACAGATGAAATGGCGTTGGATACGTCTTAGTGATTGCCTCTAGGGCATCTACAGAAACAAACGGTTTCTTACTCAAAGCTCCCCCTCAAATTGGGGGCGCAATACACCGTCAAAGTAGCACCCCCGAAATCTCGGACAGTCTTGCATGTATTTCATACAAGCCCACCTGACAACCACGCCTGATTGCCAAGTTCGGCGAACCTCGCCTCCTTCTGGGGTCACTGCCTGCCGACTAACCCAGAACCCATCGTGCTCGCTCCTCTATTGACAGTAAAACCCTACCACAGAACGCTCTGTATTTGGGCTAGTTTTGTTCTTCTCGCAAAGTATTAACAAAAGTCTTAAGGCGAGAAAGGCCTTCTGTTAGATTCTTGTCAGAAGCAGCGTAACTAATACGCACATAGCCCTCAGCGCCGAAGAAAACACCAGGTACCAGTGCTACACCAAACTCTTTGATTGCTCGCTCACAAAATGCCTCAGAATCAAGGGCAAATTCCTTGATTGATGGAAATGCATAGAAGGCACCTTCTGGCTCTTCAACAGGAAGTTTCATATCTTGAAGCGCAGAAAGTACAATCTGCCTGCGCTTTTGATAGTTTGTGCGCATAGGCGTGACATCATAAGAAAGTGCATAGAGAGCAGCTGGCTGCAAAAATGAAGGAACAGAAGACACCAGCTGAGCGTGGACCTTTCCAATATCTGTCGCAAGCTCGTCAGAAGTGGCAACCCAGCCAAGTCTCCAGCCCGTCATTGCCCATGGTTTGGAGAAACTATTTGTCACAATGCAGCGATCAGACAAATCTGGGTAGAGCTCAACAAAACGTGGAACGTCCTCAACATAGGCAAGCTCTCTATAAACGTCATCGCATAAAACATAAAAGCCGTGCTTGCGGGCAAGTTCTGCCACCGCATCAAGCGACTCTTTTGTATAAACACATCCCGTAGGATTGTTGGGAGACGTCAGCACAATAAGCTTTGTCTTCTCTGAAATCTTTGATTTAAGCTGCTCAGCATCAATCTGGAAATGATTGGTGCTGGTATCAAGCGGCACGACTACACCACGATTAAGCTGGCAGAGTGTTTTGTATACCAGATACGCTGGTTCAGGAATGATAACTTCATCGCCTGGATTCATAAGGGTCAGCATAGTTGCAGAAATGGCTTCCGCAGCTCCCACGGTAACTACAATGCCGTCTGGGCCTACCTTCATACCACGAGCAGACTCCCAGGCAGCAATGGCCTCCCTAAGTTCAAGAGTACCAACGTTGGGTGGATAATGCGTGTTTCCAGCTGCAAGTTCTCTGTCTACTAAGTTGCAAATAGGAGCTGGAGTGTCTTCTCCCGGCTCTCCAATAGTTAAAGAAATACATCCTGGTGTTGCAGCAGCAAGTGCCGAGAAACGCCTGATACCAGAGGGTTTGAAAAGCTCTAGTGTTGTATTTCTTGATAGCGACATACAAACTCCTCAAAGTAATTTCAATCCATAATAGTTATCATTTAAATCATACGACACTTGATTGATACGAGGTTCGCATGAAAAGAGTTTTGTCTCTTGGCCTTAAGTTTATTATTGGCCTTCTAAAAAGGGTTCTTGCACCACTTTTCAAATTTGTAGGTGGGCTTTTTGTTCTAGCTTTACTGGTTATTGGTGGATATGCCCTCTACCTGCAGCTTAATTACTATCGCATTCCTGACAATACTCCCGTATCCAATCAAGGTGCTTCTCCTGAGGCTACAACTGTACAGGTAGGCCAAACCTATACTGCTTCGACCTACAACATTGGCTTTGGTGCTTACACCCCTGATTACACCTTCTTTATGGATGAAGGCATCATGCAGGATGGCACACGCACCGTAGGAACTCACGGCCGTGCTGTCAGCAGGAACTCCGTGCTTTACACCACAAACGGTGCCCTGAACACCGTTTCTTCTCTGAATGGTGGTGCAGCTCCTGACTTTATTCTTTTCCAAGAGATTGATACTTCATCTGACAGAAGTTGGCATGTGAATCAAGTTTCTGAAGCAGAGAGCCGCTTTGGATCCTATGCATCGTATTTTGCGCAGAACTTCCACACTGCGTTTCTCGCCTATCCACTCACTGAATTTCACGGTACTTCTAACTCGGGAATTCTTACGCTTTCAAACGTACTTGCTTCTAGCGCAACTCGTCGTACCTACCCCATTGATGAGTCATTCCCAACAAAATTCTTTGACCTAGACCGTTGCTTTATGATTACACGCTACCCTACCAGCGATGGTCATGAGCTGGTACTTATTAACAGCCACATGTCTGCCTACGACAAAGGTGGCACCAGTCGCGCGCAGCAGCTTGCACTTCTAACCAAAATAATGTCTGAGGAGCGCGCTAAGGGTAATTACGTTATTGCAGGTGGTGACTGGAACCATGCCATTTTGGGCTCGCTTACACTCTATCCTTCTGTTCAGCAGGTACCAGACTGGGTAGCAGAACTCAAAGATTCTGATTTGCCAGAAGGTTTTAGCGTTGTAGCTCCAGACAACCTTACCGATGTTCCTACCTGCCGCGGAGATGACATTCCATACGAGAAGGACAAGACATACACCACCACAGTTGATGGCTGGATTGTCTCGGATAACGTTGTTGCAACCGCCAAAAACATTGACACGCAATTTGCTTACTCGGACCACAACCCGGTTCTGTTGTCTTTCACTCTAAAGAGTAAAGAATAATTTTTGTTTTGTTGTAACCACAACAAAAGCTACATGGAAGTCCTGTCACACTTTGGGTATAAAGTAAGCCATAGTAGACTTTCTAAACCCATCCGAGAGGAGCCCGTATGGCACAGGTTCTTGATTTAAGCAAATCCGTTTATGAGATTTGCACTAAGTATCCCGTTATTAAAGGCCTCATGGCAGAAAATGGCTTTGCCGAGATTACCGAGCCAGGCCGTCTTCAGACCATGGGTCGTTTTATGACCATCCCTAAAGGTTGCGACCACAAAGGCGTAGACCTTGAAGAGCTCAAAGCAATCTTCCGCTCCCACGGCTTTACCATTCTTGGCGATGAGGAGCCTGCAGCAGTAGAAACTCCAGCTGGCGAGAAGCCCGCAGAGGCAGAGAGCACACCTATTGCGCAGACCCCCGAGGAGCGCAAAGCTCTTATCGCCCAGTACCTTGAGCGCCTCAATGACGGCGAGGACATCGAGGCTGTTCGCGAGGACTTTACCCGTAACTTCAAGGATGTTTCTGGCACAGAGATTTCCAACGCCGAGCAGGAGCTTATTGCTGGTGGCGTTCCTATGGAGAAGGTCCTCAAGCTCTGTGATGTTCACGCCGCTCTCTTTGAAGGCAAGGTTTCTTGCGCTCCAACAGGTGCTGTTGAAGAGACCCCTGGACATCCCGTTTGGACCATGCGTCAAGAGAACGACCGCATTCTTGCCTTTATCCACGACCGCGTTGCTCCAGATGTTAAGCGCGCTCGTACCCTTACTGAGTCTTCCAGCAACGAAGAGTGCGCTGGTGTTGCAGCAATTCTAAAAGCTGATATGGACGCCTTTGACGAGGTCTTTGTTCACTACAAGCGCAAGGAAGAGCTGCTCTTCCCTCATCTTGAGCGCCACGATATCACTGGTCCTTCAAAGGTTATGTGGGGTAAGGACGACGAGGTAAGAAACGCTGTTAACGGTGCAGAGGCTCTACTCGAGACTGCGTACGGCCAGTATGATGCAGGCCTTATGGCAGCCGTTGCTGACTATCTGGATGAGGCTATTGAGGGCGCTGAGTCTATGGCTTCCAAGGAAGAGAATGTCCTCATTCCACTTTCTCTTGAGCACCTAACCGCTACCCAGTGGACCCAGATTGCCGCTGAGGAGAACGAGTTTGGTCACGCATTTGGCGTCAACCCTCCTTCATGGCACGCAGATCCTCTTGAGCTTGCAAACGACAAGCTCAAAGAGATGGAAGCTGCAGCCGCTATGGACGAGAAGGGCGCTGAGGCAGAAGAGGAAGCAATTTCTGCTGACGGCAAGGTTAAGCTCTCTACCGGCGAGTTCACCATTCCTCAGCTTGAGGCTGTCTTTGCAACCATTCCGCTAGACATTACTTTTGTTGATGCAGACGACAAGACACGTTACTTCAGCCACGGCGACACTCGCGCCTTCCCTCGTCCTAAGAGCTGCCTTGGCCGCGACGTATATGACTGCCATCCGCCAAAGAGCCAGGAAGCTGTTCGTCGCATCCTCACTGAGTTCAGGAGCGGCCGTAGTGACTCCTCCGAGTTCTGGTTTGAGGTCAGAGATAAGTTCCTCTACGTCCGTTACTTTGCTGTCCGCGATGAAGAGGGTAACTACCTGGGCGCCCTCGAAACTACTCAGGACATCGGCCCAATCCGTGCTCTTGAGGGCGAGAACCGCAGAGGCTCCGACAGCTAAGGTCTTGCGCACGTAAAACCCTGAGTTTCCTCTCAAAAATTTTGTGCGACTCGGTAGGCGATGTGTCCTTTTTAAGGAACATCGCCTACACTATTTCTGGCCAAAAGAGAGGAGCCTCAGTGCTACATCGTTTACTCGGCACTAAATATGCATACGCCATCGTTGCAACTTGTATTGTCATCATGTTTTTGCCGTGCGCCATTATCCTTACGTGCTTTGGCATCTTTATCACACCAGTTTCACAATATTTTGGCGTTCCCCGCGTTGCCTTCTCTGCGGTCTTCTCGGTACTCTGTATTGCCATGACAGTAGCTTTGCCGTTCATAGGAAAGTTCTATAAAACACACGATACTCGCCTGGTACTCTCTGCAAGCGTTATCATCTGCGCAATCTCATACGGGACCATGTCAGCCGCTCAAGAGATCTGGCATTTTTATCTCTGTGCAGTGGGGCTTGGTATTGGCGTTCCCGCGCTTATGTTCTTGTGCGTCCCCGCCCTCATTAACGATTGGTTTGATCAGCGCGTTGGTACTTTTATGGGTCTCTGTTTTGCATTCACCGGCATTGGTGGCACTGTCTTTAACCCCATCGGATCTGCCATTATCTCGTCTGGTCCTGAAGGTTGGCGAGCCTGCTATCTAATTTTTGCCCTAGTCATGCTTGTTGGAACGCTCCCCTTTACTCTTTTTGTAGTGCGCGAGAAACCCCAAGACCTTGGCCTTACGCCTCTTACCTTCTCTTCCGTTGACGAGAAAACCGTTGAAGTTGCAGAGGTTACTACCAACGATATTTCTGCTGATGATGCAATGAAATACCCAGAGTTTTATATGGTTGCTGCGTTTTACGCGCTCATTACCTTTAACCAGCAAATCTCTCAGTACTTCCCTAGTTATGCTGCAACATTTGCAGAAACCGCTCCTGCCATTGCGGCTGCCACAGGTCTTCTTGCTGGAACAACTATGCTGGGCCAGGCAATTGGAAAAGTGCTGCTAGGTGCCTTGAGCGATATCTCTGTAAAGCTTGCCTGCTTTGTAGGAATTTTCTCGGGCATTGTTGGCTTACTTATGCTGGGAATTAAGCTTCCAGTGCTGCCACTCTTGCTTGCTGGAACCTTCCTTTTTGGAATTGCCTACGCTCTTACAACGGTCGGCTCGCCGCTATTGGTGCGCGCTGTCTTTGGCAAAAAAGATTCAACTCTTATTTACTCAAGAATTGCAGGTGTAAGCTGCTTTGTCTCTGCTTGTGCGCTCATTATTTGGAGCTTGATTGTAGACGGCTCAGCTCACGGTTTCTTGGTGCTCTTTGGTATTGGAATTGCCCTGATGAGCAGCTGCCTAGCGCTCGCGCTCACCGCACTTAAGCGCGCTGGCAAACGAGCATAAGGTTATCTGGCTCTTTTGGATCTGCTTCTGGATCTTGAGAATGATTTAAACCAAAGAAACCTTTAGGTACCACTAATAGTCAAGTGCGTATTAAATTTTAAAGAAGCAGGAAAAGAGGTTTCGTGAGAAACAATAATAACGATTCTATTCTTAGAAAGATCCTGTAATTTCTGAGCAATAATTTCAATATTGTTCGGGTCTAAGTTTGCAAATGGTTCATCAAGTATCACAACTTTTGACGGACGAATCAGTGCTCTAAGAATAGACAGTCGCTTTCTTTCACCTCCAGAAAGATTTTCACCTTCTTTAGCAATATCTTTATTCAATAGGCTTTTTCTGAAGCCAAATTCATCTAGTAGACTCTCTAATTTCATTCTTTCCGATGCTGAGAGATGGTCTACGGTCTTAGGATATATTAAATTTTCTATCACGGATAAATTAAACAGTTTATTCGATTGTCCTGAATACGAGTACAAATTTAAGTCATCTTCTCGAGAATAAATAGTCACTTCTCCACTCGAAGATTTGATTAAGCCTAAAAGAATTTTTATCAAAGTGGATTTACCTACACCGCTTTTTCCGTCGATTAAGTTGACTCCTTCTTTAAATCTAAAAGTGACATCTTCAAGAATTGCTTCAGATTCATAATTTTTTGATATGCCAGTCAAAACTATTTCTGATTCAGATGAATCAGAAATAAAATGGATAGTTGAGATCTCTTCAGCTGGCTTCGGGATTATAAAATCTATAAGCTTATCTGCACTTGAAACGGATTTTTGAATTAACTGAGAATACTTATTCAAATTTGAAAATGGATTATAAAATCTTTGTACGTAAAGCAAAAATGGGATAAGAAGCATCCAATTTCCATCCTGCATTAACACATCTTTACATAAAAAGAATAATGAAATCGCAACAAATAAATATCGAACGCTTTTCTCTATAACAAAGAAGATACTAAGTGCCGCACTCGATAAATTATCGTTCTCCAAAATATCAATATTTATACGGTTAAAACGATTGTCCTCTCTCTCCTTGCCTTTAAATATTTTAATATATGCAAAATTGTCATTAGTTTCATTAATCTTTTCAATCAAATCCTCATTGAGTTTGATTGTATTTTCTGCAAACTTTTTTTGCTCAGATGCCGATATATTGCCGATTAAAACTAATGGTAATATGCCGATTATTAAAATAAATAACGAAGTGATATTTATTTGTGTCATAAAAAAACAAATCCACACTGTATCGAATATATCTGAGCACAAAGTAAAAAAGCTTGTTGAAAAGATTAAGCTTAATCTATTTACGTTATTGTCTATCAAATTAATATAATACGCATTATCATGAATTGTCGCTAATTCATATTTCATATCAATAAGTTTTGAATACGCTTTACCTCTTACGTTTTTAATGATGTCATTTGAAAAAATAGAAACTCTAAAGCAAAAGTAATTTCTAACTATTGTTGAAAGCACAATTAACATCAAAAACTTAGCGCAGATAAAACCAACTTGAAAAAGATCATTTGTAACCGATGTGCTAAAAACTTCTGAAAGTGACTGCATATATTGAATCGAATAAATCTCAAGAAATGATGATAAAACCGCTAAAACGGCAAGAAAAACTAGTGCATTGATTTTTCCATTACCAATATGAAAGATTTCTTTTATTGATAAAAACGATTCTTTCATATATTCATATCTCCAATCAAGTGCGCTGAACTAGACTAAAGAATTCGATTTATGTTGTGTCCAAACGAGAATCATTCAAAAACTAAAATCAGTATCTTCTATTTTACACTTCATTTTTTTAATTTCTCTATCGATGTAAATTCGTTGACATCACTAAAAACTTTTGACTAATAAATAGCCAAAAGCTTGCGCTCACCGCACTTAAGCGCGCTGGCAAACGAGCATAAGGTTATCTGGCTCTGTTGGGTCTGCTTCTGGATCCAAAGGTACAACCTCTACCTCTTCAAACACCGTGCGAGCAGCATCTAGGAGCACTTCAAGTTGATGTGCGTCCTCTCCTACCTGTGCAGAAACTACATTTGTAAGATATCTTCCCCCAGGAGTAAGACAGTGTGCTACCAAACTCATCCACTCACTGGTCATCATAGCTGTAGGTGGAACTTCTCCGCTAAAACAGTCGTTTAAGATTGCGTCATAGCGTTTGTTATCAGAGGCAGCTAGGCTCTTTATATATTCAATTCCATTAGCTACCTGTACTTGAAGCCTACCATTACTCTCTCTGATAGCTTCATCCACAAAGAAATAGCTGCGAACAAGGTCTGCAATTTTAGGATCAAGCTCCAGTGCGTCACAAGAAACCTCTGGATAATGAGCCACTAAATATCGAGGATATGCGCAACCGCCAGCGCCCAACATTAAAACTGAATGCACGGGACACGCAGCTTCAAACAGCAAGTCGTACAGCTCAAGATAAGGAAATACCAGCTGGTTCTTTCTTGAATCTGTGTACGTTGCACTTTCATAGGCGCCGCCCTGCCACAACACACGTATTTTTCCACCCTCACCATCTGAAATAGGAAATACCAACGCAGGGCCATTCAGTGCCTGAGGTTCAACGTAAATACCTGCACAAGTTAGGAGCTCCATATCATGAGCAGTAAGCTGTTTTTCTGACATGGAGCTCCTTCAAGTAATGTGTTGTATGCGGTGTGTCTAAGTATAGCTAGTACACGGGGTTTCTCGCCAGGTACTACCTCAACTCAAACGAATCGGCATCGGTGATGCAGACGCAGGTGTCATAGAACGCCTTGAGTGCCTGGTACCCCAAAAACGTGTCTTTGGTACCCGCGGTCTCGTAGACGGAGTGCATAGCAAGCTGTGGCAGACCCACGTCAACGGCGTGCATGCTGGCCTGAATGTTGGAGAGGTTGCCTAGCGTTGATCCGCCTGGCATATCGCTTCTGTTAGCAAAGACCTGGTAAGGAATGTTTTGCTGCTTCCAAATAGCCTCGACAATGGCGCGACTAAACGCATCGGTGCAGTATGACTGACGTGCTGCTTCCTTAATAACCATGCCGCCATTGAGATAAGGCTTGTTGGCCGCATCGTGCTTCTCGGGATAATTGGGGTGCACCGCATGCGCATTGTCGCAGCTTACCAGCAAAGATGCCGAGAGCGCTCGGTAGTAATCTTCCTGTGTAAAGCCAAGCGTGGCGTTTACGCGTTGCAAAGTGTCTTTAAGAAATGTGGACTGAGCGCCCTGCTTGGTATTTGAACCAACTTCTTCGTTATCAAAGCAGGTGTACACGGAAATATCCTGCTCATTTGAGGAAGCAAGGAAGGCCTTAAGCGCTACAAAGGCGCACTGAAGGTCATCCAGGTGACCAGCGGAAACAAACTCATTCTTAGCACCCCAAATGCGGCCGCCCGTGTGATCAACTAAGAACAAATCGCGAGAAAGAATGTCCTCTTGAGACACGCCTGCTGCGTCTGCTACCAGGGCGTTAAAGGCGCCGGGATTAAGCTCTCCAGCGCTTAAGAGTGGCATCAGATCTTTCGCACGATTAAACTCTGGCGAGAGACCATTTTTGTGCTCAAGATGAATAGCCAAGCTTGGAATCATGACAACGTCGTCTTCGATGTTGACCAGCCTGGACTCAACCTTGTTTCCTACCTTGACCAGCACACGACCAGCAATACCCAAAGGACGGTCAAACCACGTGTGATCAAGCATGCCGCCGTATGCCTCAGTGTTCAGACGAAGCGAGTTGCCGTCACCGGTAAGCTCTGGCTGAGCTTTTACCTTGTAGGTTGGAGAATCGCCATGGGCAACAGCAAGCTGGAAGTGATAAGGAGCATCAGCGCTTGAGGTTTGGGGATCACGGTACTTCTCGCCAACTTTCCAGGCAACAATTGAAGAATTATTGCGCGTGGTAAAGTAAGCTCCGCCTGGCAGAACATCCCAAGAAGAACCTTCGGATAGATAAGTAAAACCGTTCTCTAACAGGTACTCTTTGATGGTTTGCGTGGTATGAAACATAGAAGGGCTCTGCTTAATAAAAGCAAGGAGCTCCTCAGAAAGAGCAAGTGACTCATTCAAATCAGACATGCGTAAAACCTTTCATAGAACTGTGTTGCACTCAACAGCCTAGCACGCATTTTTGGTGAGGCGCGCACTTTCTAGAAAATGACGCAAAGAATACGCGCTTCAGGGTAGATACTTATATGTCGAACTAATTCTCACCCACCAAAGCGAGAGTGTATGGATATCAATCAAGCTATTGAGCACGCTAATGCGTTTGTCATACCTGGCCTTCTTGTTGATGATCAGTCCATCATCGGCGAGGTCAACAAAAACTGTGATGCCATTAAAACGCTGCTTGATGCCTGGAAGGAAGCGCCGCTTGGCCAAGAGCCTGTAGAGTTTTCTGTCATTCAGCAGCTTGCTGATAGAACGCGCTCGCTCTGCGATACCTACGGCGTGGAGAGACTCAGAAACCATCGAGGCGTTGGCCTTTCTCGCGGTCTTTCAAACGACGACCTTGCTTCTGCTGTTGCAAAGATGCAGCGTCGTCGTCCTAAGGCTGTCTTTAAAACCGCAGGTCCTCTTCTTAACGACTTGCAAATTGCCTATGTCGAGAAGAGCGTTTCTGGCACGGTTTTGGGCATTGATATTGAGACCACGTCGCGCTTTCCTGAGCTGGGTTACATTGTTAACGTGGGCTTTGAGTTCTGGAATCTTGGTCGCAATACCGTTGCCGTAGAGCCTCACACTGCCTACTTTGGCATCCCAGAGATGTACAAAGAAAAAGGTGTCCCTCTTGCCGATATTCACCAGATTACCTGGAAAGATGTTGAGGGCAAAAAATCATTTAGAGACGATAAGAAAGCTCAAGAGGCCCTACTGGCAACTATGAAAAAGATTCCTTTTATGGCGCATAACGCTGCCTTTGAGGATTCTTGGTTCATGTTCAACATTGATGGCTACGCAGAAGCTAGAAAAGCGGGCAAGATTATTGTTATTGACTCCCGTGATATCTGCCGTCGTTTGGACCCAGAAATTAGGTCTCTTCCCCGTGAGTCTTCTCCTGCCGCACTTGAGAACTGGGCACGTCGTAGGCATACACTTGCAGCAGACGAGAAGGAACGTCACTTGGGACTTGAAGACGTAGACCTTATGATTCGTACCGTACAAGCAGAGTTTGCAGACCACAATATGTTTGAAGACTAGGTAACGTTGTCGGTCATGTGTGTTCAAGCGTTATACTAAAGAGTGCATAAACTAGATTTTCTCGCTAGAAAATAACTGCCAAGGAGGAGTTTTGTCAGAGAAGCAGGTTAGAGTACGTTTTGCGCCATCCCCAACAGGTAAGTTGCACATCGGAGGTGCGCGTACTGCTATCTATAACTGGGCTTTTGCTCGCGCAAATGGTGGCAAGTTTATTCTTCGTATTGATGACACAGATCCTACGCGCTCAACTGAGGAGAACACTCAGATCATTCTGCGCGCCATGAAGTGGCTTGGTCTTGATTGGGACGAAGGTCCAGACAAGGGCGGCGATTGCGGTCCTTATAGCCAGACCGAGCGTCTTGATTTGTATCGTGAGGCAGCAAATAAGCTGCTGGCAGAGGGCAAAGCATACCCTTGCTTCTGCACGCCAGAGAAGCTTGCTGAAGACAAGAAGGCCGCAGAAGAGCGCCACGACCCCTTCCAGGGCTATCAGCGTACCTGCAGAAACATTGATCCTGCAGAGGCACAGCGCCGCATTGATGCTGGCGAGCCTTATACCATCCGCATCAAGGTTCCTCTGGACCGCGGCGATGTCATTGTCCACGACGCTGTTCACGGTGACGTAACCTTTAACGCTCGCGAGCTTGATGACTTCATCATCTTCCGTTCTGACGGCACCCCAACCTATAACTTTGCCACCGTTGTTGATGACGCTGGCATGGGCATTACTCACATCATTCGTGGCGATGACCACCTGTCCAACACTCCTCGCCAGATTATGGTGTACGAGGCTCTGGGTGCACCTGTTCCAACCTTCGCACACATCTCCATGATTTTGGGCCCTGACGGCAAGAAGCTCTCCAAGCGCCATGGAGCAACCTCTGTTGAGGAGTATCGTGACCAGGGCTATCTTGCAGATGCCTTTGTCAACTACCTGGCTCTTCTCGGCTGGTCACTTGATGGCGAGACAACTATTGTTCCTCGTGACGTTTTGGCATCTCAGTTCTCTCTGGACCACGTTTCCAAGAACCCTGCTAAGTCCGATCCAGAGCGTCTGAACTGGATTAATGCAACGTATCTTGCCACTATGGACAACCAGACCTTTGCAAAGACCGTTCTGATTCCAGAGCTTGTGGGCGCAGGTCTAGAGCCTGTTCAGGGCAATGCAACTGACGCAGATGAGATTTACGCAACTCGTCCAGGCTGGTATGACCTGCTCTCCGAGATTCTTCGTCCTCGTACCACAGTAAGCCCAGACGTCATTGAGAAGTCCCGCTTCCTATATGAAGGCGCAAACGTCACCCTTGATCAGAAGAGCGTTGAGAAGGGTCTTACCAAAGACTCTGCTCAGAGTGCTACCGTCCTTGCGGCTGCAAAGACTGCTCTTGAGGGCGTTTCTGAGGACGAGTGGAAGGCTGCAGCAATTGACGCTGCCCTTGAGGTGCTTCCAGAGCAGCTTGACCTTAAGAAACGCATTGTCTTCCAGTCCATTCGCGTTGCTGAGTGCGGCAACATGGTCTCCCCTCCTCTTGGAGAGTCTATGGAGCTTCTTGGTCGTGAAGTTTGCCTTGCTCGCCTTGACCGCGCTCTGGAGCTTTGCAAATAACGCGTGAATGCGCGGTTGCCGCGTATTCTTCCAAGCGTAAGTGGGTATCAAAAGTAAAACCACACAAGAGCTGTAAAACAGATGGTTTTGCAGCTCTTTTATCGTTATCGTTTGTTTAGTTTTGGAGTAGCTATGATTTCTATGTCTGCGTTTGAGGTCCTAGGCCCCATTATGGTGGGTCCTTCTTCCTCGCACACAGCAGGAGCCTTGCGCATTGCTCTGGTTGCACGCTCGCTTGCGCCAAAGCAGCTGGAGCGCGTTGAGTTTTGGCTCTACAACTCCTTCTCTCATACCCACCTTGGTCACGGCACCGATTACGCTCTGATTGCAGGCATCTTAGGCCTTGCTCCAGACGATACACGCGTCCGTGAAGCACTTACCCTGGCAGAAGAAGCCCATCTTAACTACAGCGTTATTGAGAAGGGCGACGACGAGACTCTCCATCCAAACACCGTAGAAATTCACCTCTACGGCGCAGATAACGTTCACGTTTCTGTTATGGGCGAGTCTGTTGGCGGCGGCCGTATTCGCATCTCTGGCGTCAATGGCGTACGCATTCGCATGTCTGGCGATATGCCCACTATTTTTGTTTCACATCGCGATAAACCCGGTGTTCTTGCAGCTCTCACTACTATTTTGGCTACACAAAACATCAATGTTGCAACTATGCGTACCTTCCGCTCGGAGCGCGGTGGCTTTGCACACACCGTCTTTGAGATTGACGAGCCTATTGAGCAGAAAGTCCTAGATCTCTTCCAGCTGGCACCTCACGTTTCATATGCCGCTCAGGTTTCCATTCCAGGAGCCGCTCCTCAGGTCACAAACGACGTGCTTTCCGGGGCGTTTGACAACGGCGCAGATCTTCTCGCCAGATGCTCTAAGACGGGAGACTCCATTGGCCAGATTATGCGCCAGCGCGAGAAGGACTTGCGACCAGATGCCGACGTAGACGCCGAGATGGCTCACGTTCTTGAGATTATGCGCGATGAGGTTCACGACACTATCAAGACGCCTCGTCAGTCCATTGGTGGTCTGCTCAACGGCCAGGCCAAGACCGTAGCAAACACCCCAGCTGCAATCTCAAGTGCGCTTATGGGCACCACGCAAACACGAGCCGTTGCCTACGCTATGGCCGTGCTTGAGCGCTCAGCAACCATGGGCGTTATTGTTGCCGCTCCTACTGCAGGAGCTTCTGGCGTTGTACCAGGATCGCTTATCTCGGTAGCAGAAGAGATTGGTGCCACCGACGAGCAAGTTATTTCTGCGCTTTGGAATGCAAGCGCTATTGGAGCCATTCTAACCACCAACGCAAGTGTTTCTGGCGCTGAGGGCGGCTGCCAGGCAGAGGTTGGATCTGCTGCTGCCATGAGCGCATCTGCACTGACCGAGCTCTTGGGTGGCACTCCTCAACAGTGCTTGGACGCTGCTTCCATTGCCATCTCTAACCTTCTAGGACTAGTCTGTGACCCTGTCAGAGGACTGGTTGAGTATCCTTGCCAAGATAGAAACGCTATTGGTGTAGCCGCTGCCGTAAGCTCTTCTCAGCTTGCTCTTGCGGGCGTTGGTAACCCAATTCCGTTTGATGAGGTTGCACACGCTATGGCAGAAGTTGGTGCCGCGCTCCCTGTTTCTCTCAGAGAAACAGCTAAAGGTGGTCTTGCCGCAACTCCAAGCGCTCCTACCGCATGCGCAAGTTGCACCGGCTGTGCCCCTCTTGACCAGGCGCTTATTGATGCAGAACGCATGCTCAGCTCAAATACTAGAGACGTTCCTTGCGCTTAGAGATGCGTTTTGTATAATATTTTTTGCTGCAAACAGAATTTCTTGAAATATTGCTTGCATCTCTGACGAGTCTCCTTTATAGTTATTTCTCGCGCTGATGCGCACGGATGACATCTTGGGATATCGTCTAGTGGTAGGACAGCGGATTCTGGTTCCGTCAACGGGAGTTCGACTCTCTCTATCCCAGCCATGTCCTCCCAGTCATACATGGCCCGTTCGTCTAGCGGTTCAGGACGCCGCCCTCTCAAGGCGGAGATCACCAGTTCGAATCTGGTACGGGCTACCAAATGTTCAAGGACTTCTTCGGAAGTCCTTTTTGTTTATCTCAACACCACTTTTGCTTCTATCGTAAAATAGACCAGTCTGTTTGAAATAACTGTCACGACCAGTCGTGTGACCCAGAAGTATAAGAATTTTTACTAACACCTTGATTGGATCAGGATGTGGCTTGAGTTCTTCCAAAGTGTAGTTGTCATTATTGCCCTGCTCTACGTACCGGGCGTCATTTTGTTGCATGCTTCCGGCATGCCAAAGCCCTGGGCGCTTGTTAGTGCTCCTTTGGTCAGCTGCGCACTCTTCTTTATTGAGGGAGAAATCTTCAGCGCGCTTAACATTCCCATCCCCTTGGCTGTAATGGTTCTTGTTCCTCTACTTATTGCAGTTCTAGTCAATGGCTACGTTTTTTATGTTGCACCCAAACACAAAGAGGATTTCAGGAGCGAGAAACCCGTCAAATCCGAAGCAATACGCGTTGGCAAGCAATCAATTAGCCCTGTACCAGCATTTATCTGCGAAGAACTCCCTTTCTGGATGCCCCTTCTGTATGTTGCGGTTGGTCTCCTTACCGTAGGACTCCTCTTCTTACCTACCCTGCCGTCTGCCAGCTCCTTTGTTCAGGGCTGGGACATTGTGCATCACTTAGATGTCACGCAGGCAATGATTGAGTCTCAAAAGTACTCATCAATTCACTATGACTTCTACAGCACCGTAGAAGCTTCAATTACACCTTGGGAGCCGGGGACTTCGGGATTTTATCCTTCAGGCTGGAATATCATTGTTGCACTAACAACGCAGCTTGTTTCTACAACCGTTCCTATTGCAGGTAATGCACTCAACTTTGTCAGTGCAGCAATTATCTTTCCGCTCTCAATCTGCTCACTTATTGCAAAAGTTCTTCCTAAACATCGCATTGCGCTTATCAGTGGAGCTTTTGTTTGCCTAGCATTTTTTGTTTTCCCTTGGTCGCTTCTCATCTATGGACCAATCTTTCCTAACACCGTAGCCTTCTGTGTAATGCCTTCTATCTGGTGGATTTTTATGCAGATGACTCGCTCAAAAACACCAAAACACGACCTCATCTGGCTTATTGTCATATTTGTTCTTGGCTTGATTACCCTCTTTATCTTGCATCCTTCCACGATTTTCTCGTCAATTGTTGTGCTTTTGCCTTGGAGTTTTGCGCGCATTGGAGAATCAAAACGCAGGGTTGTTCTTTTTGGAAAACAGATCAAGCCTGTCACGCTGGCATACGCATTCTTTATCTTTGCGCTGATTATTTGGTCTGTTTTCTACTACGTTTTGATTGTTCGAGGCGTGGCTCTCAATTTCTGGTGGAGCGCCTACTCTAGCCTGCAAGATGCTATTTTGCACGCCCTTGGCATGGACTTTATTGGACAGTCATATGCAGGTGGAGAGCTTGTTTCTCCACAACCGATACTTTCAATCTGCGTGCTTGTAGGCGCTGTATGGACGTTTAAGCACAAGCAGGCTCGATGGATGGTATCTGCCTTTATGTACCTGTCTATACTCTGCATTTTTATTATTACGTTTGACGTTCCTCTGAAGGGATATCTCTCGGGATTTTGGTATACCGATCCGTTCCGCATTGCGGCAAGCTGCGTCATTATGGCAATTCCGCTGGCAGCACTTGGCCTGGCAACTCTTGCCGAAGCTGCGCTGGAAACGTTTGCCTCCTGGAGAGAAAAAGCTTCTCAGGCTCAGACCAAAGCTCAAACCTGCGTCTTTTGCAACGTTTGGGCTAAACCTCTGATTGTGGGAGCGGTCATTGCGTGTGTGGTTGTGCTCAACTATGTAGTCCCCATGCCAAACCTTAAATCGGAAGAGCCAATTCCTGCCGCTACTGCCTTTAAACAGGCTTCCGAGAAGGCCTATGGCGATCACTACATTTTGACATCGGAAGAATTAGAGTTTTTACGTCGCGTGGAGCTTACCGTTCCTGCAGGTGCTGTTATTGCAAACCTACCTCAAGATGGCAGTCTCTGGGCGTATGGCACTAACGACTTACATGTGCTCTGGCGCTTCCCTAACGGCTATGACGCTTCAGAACGTCCTGCAAGTGCAATTCTTCGTAAACGCCTTAATAGCATTGCGAGCGACCCTGAGGTGCTTCAGACGGTACGCGACCTTAACGTACAATACGTCCTTATTCTGAACAACGTTGTTGATTACTCCAACGCTGTTACCAGTACCTACAAACCTGGAACCTTCAGAGGTATCACGCAAATAACAGACACCACCCCAGGTTTTGAGGTGGTGCTGGAAGAAGGTTCTATGAGGTTGTACAAGATTACCTTGTAAGAACGTTATGCCTGAATTGCAGAAACTGCGTCCTTAAGCTCCTGAACACGATCAGTTGCTTCCCATGTGAAGTCTGGGTCTTTGCGGCCAAAGTGTCCGTATGCTGCTGTCTTAGAGAAGATAGGACGGCGCAGCTTAAGATCTCTGATAATGGCACCAGGACGAAGATCAAAGACCTTCTCGATAGCCTGCTCAATAACGGCATCGTCAACAATGCCAGTGCCAAAGGTATCAACCATGATAGACAGTGGATGAGAAACACCAATGGCGTAGGCAAGCTGAACTTCACACTTCTTTGCAAGGCCTGCTGCTACGACGTTTTTGGCAACCCAGCGCGCTGCATATGCTGCTGAACGGTCAACCTTGGTGCAATCCTTTCCGGAGAAAGCGCCGCCACCATGACGGCCCATACCGCCATAGGTATCAACAATAATCTTTCTACCGGTAAGTCCTGTGTCTCCCATTGGTCCACCAACAACAAAGCGGCCAGTTGGGTTGACATAAATGTCTGCGTTATCCCAGGCAATGTTGACCTCACCCATAATAGGTGCAATAACGTGGTCGATCATATCCTGCTTGATGACGGACATGTCTTCAATCTCTGGAGCATGCTGCGTGGAAACAACAATAGCTGTGACCTCAACGGGCTTCTCGTCCTCATAACGAACGGTAACCTGAGTCTTACCATCTGGACGCAAGTACTCCACCTCGCCAGACTTACGCACCTCTGAAAGACGCTGAGCCAGACGCTGAGACAGATAAGCTGGCATTGGCATAAGAACATCGGTCTCGTCAGAGGCAAAGCCAAACATCATACCCTGATCGCCTGCGCCGATAAGATCAAGCGGATCGGTGGTACGTCCAGCTTGCGTGTCATAGGACTGGTCAACGCCTTGGGCAATATCTGGACTCTGCTCATGGATAAGACTCAAAACGCCGCAGGTCTCGCAGTCAAAACCATACTTAGCGCGGTCGTAGCCAATATTTCTGAGGGTATTACGAACAATCTCCTGGACATCAACGTAGGATTGAGTGCGGATCTCTCCAGCTACCACAATAGTTCCTGTAGTAGCAAAGGTCTCGCATGCACAACGAACGTTATCCAAGCAAGCAGGAACACCATTTGGAGAAACGTATCCACGCTCTTCAAGCTCCGCCTCTTTTGCCAGGATTGCATCAAGAATTGCGTCAGAAATCTGATCGCAAACCTTGTCTGGATGTCCCTCAGTAACACTTTCTGAGGTAAACAAATGGTTTTTGTGTGCCATGAACTGTCCTTTCACGCATGGCTTCTCTGCTTATGCAGAATGTTTGCGTTCTTCTACGCGCAACTACTCTTACTATACCCACCAAAGACACTTTTGAGCAGGATCAGTCAAGAAAATTTGAAAAAAGAGCACCACAAGGGTGCTCTTTAAATAGCATAGTTAACCTGGAATTATGCAAAAACTCGTATGATTACTCGTCTATTCCAATACCAGCAAGTGTCATATCTAGCAGATTCTGTGCAAGTTCGTCAGAGCCCTCCGCACCGCGACGCTCTCCCATCAGGCCAATGGCCGAGAGAACCAATGCACCCGTAATAGAACAGGCAGCAAGTCTTGAATCAACGCTTTGACGAATAAATCCCTGCAATTTTCCCATCTCTAGCTGGTTAGCAAGGAGAACAACCACGCGAGAAAGTGGTCCTTCAATGTTGGTAATAAGCGCCTGCTCAGAGCTTGCAAGCTTGTTAATTAAAGCCAAAACCAAAGGTGAGTCAGGCAAAATATGAGCAGCAAGTTGAGCGATGATTGCGTGAAGCGTCTCTTTTGAGGCGGGCTTATTACCAATGGTATGCGCAATATCTTTTGCAAGCTCATCAACACTCTCGTCAAAGATTGCCTGCAAAAGGGCCTCTCTATCGGAAAAGTAGTAATACAGCGCACCTTTTGAAAGACGAGCTCTATCAGAAATCTCACTCATTTTGAAATTGGTATTTCCACGAGCAAGCATAAGCTTGGTTGTCTCGTGCATAATACGCTTACGTGTAGCTGCACTTTTCTTAGTACGAGCTTCAGCACGAATATGAGAAATAGAAGGCGCTGGAGTCTCGGGTTCTTCTGTAGGCTGCTGTTCATAAGCATTGTGATGTATGACTTCTAACGTAATATAATCGCGCTTCTCGCCCATGAACTCCCCCATACGACACTATCCGTCATATAAAATGACGCCTCTCTGATAATTTTTTATGCCTACTATACCGTTTTACCGAACCTATAAAAATACAAAGGCCTTACTTTTTTATTGATTAAATCTGGCACTCTTTATTATTTTTACCAATTACCCTTAGAGAGAATGGCGAGAAGATCTTCTCTCCTATTCTCCACTTGACCTGCTAAATAAAGCTCAAAAAGCCTACGTTGGCACACACCAACAGCAGGTCCTGGCTGAAGAGAAAGTGCTTCCATAATTTCTGCGCCCGAAACGCACAGCTCTTGCGGATGCTGAGCAATTTCTTGTTTTACCTCATGTAAGAGAAGGGCCCTCATAGCCTCAAGCGTTACCGCATAGCTACGATACGGATTTGCCTTTGCCAGAGCATCTGCCTGCTTTAACGTCAAAAGGTCATACGCAAGGGCAATGCCGTCCGATTTACTCGCCTCGGCTAACAGGGCAAACATATGCCTAAGCGACGAGGTTGTAACGTCCACATCATAGTCATGCAATGCCACAAGAGCGCAAACTTCATTACTTAAATGCTGCGATAAAGCCAAGCGTTTAAGCAAGGCTTTTGCTACGATTGCACCTTTTTCTGGATGACCGTAAAAATGTCCTCTACCATCTGCGTCAACGCTAAACATTTCTGGCTTTGCAATATCATGTAGAAGAGCAGCCCACCTAAGAGCGGGAGTAGCACACCCTGCTGTAAGAGCCTCTGCTGCAGAGCATACCCGAGCAGTATGCTCCAGCACATCATAGGCGTGATACGGACTTCTTTGATCAAAATTTTGCAACGGTAAGAGCTCTGGAATTGCTACCGTTAAAACAGGAAAACCCAGCTTGATAGCATGGGCAATATGGCCAGCCTCAACAATTTGAGCCACTTCCGAGCCAATGCGCTCAGATGCAACCTGAGAGAGTAGCAGCGCACACTCAGTAAGTGCCTGATGTGTCTTCTCCTCAATTGAAAACGAGAGTCTGCATGCAAACCGCAATGCTCGAAGCATGCGAAGAGCGTCCTCTGTAAAGCGAACCTTAGGCTCCCCAACAGCGCGAATTACACGTGCAGATAAATCTTCTTGACCGCCATAAAGATCAAGCAATCCCCTCTTTGGGTGATATGCCATTGCATTAATAGTGAAGTCTCTACGAGCAAGATCTTCCTCTATACGAGAGACAAACTGTACAGAATCAGGACGACGACCATCAAGGTATTCTCCGTCACAGCGATACGTTGTGACCTCAATAGGGTGCTTCTCGACAACAGCAGTAACGGTTCCATATGCAATACCTGTTTCATGCACAGGAATGTCTGCAGCCTCAAAAGCCGCTTTGCTCTGCTGCCACGTTGACGATGTTGTGATGTCAATATCATGGGCAAATGAGCCGCGTAGGGCGTCTCGTACCCAGCCGCCAACAATCCACGCCTCAAATCCGGCATCTTCAAGAACTTCTAATGCACGCAACGCGTAGGTGGGAACTTGTAAATTCACGGGGCGAGAAAGGCATGGTGAAGAGCTGTTTTTCTGTATGCTCATGGCCATTCCTTCCGCAGTTGCTGATGGGAAAAGTATACATCCTTCACACGTCATTCACATCCTTCCTGCGGTTTTAAAATGACAAACATTTGTTCTAGATTTTTCTTTACTTCTTCCCCATTCGTGATAGTCTTAGTATACGAACAGACGTTCTATTTTCAAGTAGAAAGTTGCTGCCATGGATACTCTTGATAAACTCACCATACTTGCAGATGCAGCCAAATTTGACGCGGCGTGCACTTCTTCTGGTGTAGACAGAGATCCGCAGGCAGGAAAGGTAGGAATGGCCTCAGCGGCCGGCTGTTGCCACTCATTTACCCCTGATGGTCGCTGCATTACGCTGCTAAAAGTTTTACTTTCTAATGCTTGCTGTTATGACTGTGCTTACTGCGTCAATAGATCTTCTGCACAAACCAAGCGGGCTACCTTTACACCACAGGAATTAGCAGAGCTTACCGTAGATTTCTATAAAAGAAATTACATAGAGGGGCTCTTTCTTTCCTCAGGTGTTATAGGATCGCCAGACCACACCACAGAACTCATGATTGAATGCCTCTCCTACCTTAGGAATGAGTTGCTGTTTAACGGCTATGTTCATGCAAAAGTAATTCCCGGAACAGATCCTGATCTTATTGATGCTATTGGCCGCTTAGCAGATAGACTCTCCGTCAATCTGGAATTACCTAGCTCAACCTCACTTACTAAACTTTGTCCTCACAAAAACGCAGAAACGGTTACTAAACCCATGTCTTTCATTCACCGCCTACGCGTCTCTGAAGAAAGGCAATTACTTGAAGCTAAAAATGCATCAAAGGGCATTGTGAAGTCTGCTGGCAAATCTAAGGGCATTGTTATTCCTACTCAGAAGCAGATCATAAAAGAAGGTTTAGCTCTTCGTTCAAACTGCTTGAAGAATACCTTTATGCGCTCATCAAGGGTGTCTTCAGACAAGAGGTCCTTCTCGCCTGCTGGGCAATCAACGCAAATTATCATTGGAGCTTCTCCAGAATCAGACAATCAAATATTGCACTTATCGCAAGCGCTTTATCAGCAATTTGAATTGAAACGAGTATTCTTCTCTGCCTATATTCCTGTTATAGAAGACCATCGTCTTCCTGAGTTGGACACTCCTGTTCCCCTGCGTAGAGAACACCGTCTTTACCAGGCTGATTGGCTTATGCGCTACTATGCGTTTTCTCCTGATGAGCTAGTTTCTCCAGAAGCACCTTGGCTTGATTTAGAAATTGATCCAAAGCTTGGATGGGCGCTGGCACATCTTAATCAATTTCCTGTAGAGATTATGGATGCTCCACTAGAAATACTTTTACGAGTGCCCGGTATTGGCCCTACCGGCGCACGAAGAATTATTGCTGCAAGAAGACGGTCTCGCCTCACCTTTGATGATCTTAAACGGCTGGGAATACAGCTCAAACGATCTCATCACTTTCTCACCTGCTGTGGCGTAAGGGATGCCTCAGCTCCACTTGACCAAGAACTGATTAAACAGAGGGTAATTGCTGATGCCAAAGCAAGTTCGTACAACAAAACAAGACGCCGTATTGAGTCCTCTCAACTCAGGCTCTTCTGATCAGAGCGTAGAGCTTGTCTCGCTTGTTCAGAGGCTTACAAGACTCTCCAAGCCTCAGAAGGTTGTTATCTCCTGTAATCCAAGCTTAGAAGGCGTTGTAGGGGCTGTAGGACTCACTTATCTCTCACATGCTAACCCAGCACACGTACGTCTTGTTAGAGAAAACTTTTGTCAGCCTAGCCTTGGGGAGCATGTTCTCTGTGGACCAGACCCTTCTGATGACTCAGTAGTAGCCTTGGCTAAACGAGTTCTAACTGGACTAGAGAAGAAGGTAGGCACAAGAGAAATAACACGTCGCATTGTTTTGGCATGTGCTTCAGATGCTCATACTATGCCGGAGATTGTGCATCGATACATTCGCCTTG